>NZ_JANJUE010000391.1 GCF_024710765.1 Pseudoxanthomonas sp. | reverse complement strand
GTGATGATCAATAATATGCCGGCATGCCGGTTGGGCGACACTGTTCTGGAGGCCCTCGGTCCGCCGAACAAGATCGTGATGGGCGAGACGACCGTCATTATTGGGGGCTGAAACCGCGTGGATTGCGGTAAAGAGCCGCCTCCGGGCGGCTTTCTTGCGTTTGCCGGCGGCGATCCCGACCCGGTCCAGGGCATTGGCGATACACTGGCTGCACAAGCGATGCTGAAACTCGGGTGCTTCCTTCTCTTCACGGCCTCTCTGGCGGCGCAGACCTTTCAGGCAGGAGTGGCGCGGCGCGAGATCACTCCCCGTGAGCCCGTCCCGATGTGGGGCTATGGCGACCGCCACGACGCCCTTTCAGAAGGCACGCTCGACCCGCTGTACGCCGATGCCCTCGTCCTCGATGCCGGCGGCCGGAAACTCGCGATCGTCGGCCTCGACCTCGGCCGCGCACCTGCCGAGCCCTCGCTATTGCGCATCCGCGCGCGGATCCGCAAGGAGACCGGCATCGAGCACTCGCTGATATCGGGCTCCCACACCCACCATGGGCCCGTTCTCGAGTTCACGGACATGGACGGCAAAGGCAAGGGCAAATTCGACGCCGCCTTGCGCTACTACCGCGAAATGGAAAGCGCCATCGCCGAAGCCGTGATCGAAGCGAACCAGCGTCTTCAGCCTGTGCGGATGGCCGCCGGAGCGGTCGAACTCGACGGCTACAACGCCAACCGCCACTCAAAAATCGAGCCCAAGCCGCGTGACCGCCAAATGACCGTGCTCCGGTTGGACACCCTGCAGGGGCGGCCTTTGGCCGTGCTGGTGAACTGGGCGGCGCATCCGACATCCATCCCCTCCAGAACGCTCAAGTTCTCCGCCGACTACGTCGGGGCGCTGAAGCGAAAGGTCTACGAGGCAATGGGCGCGGCGCCGGTCTTCATTCAGGGGGCCGCCGGCGACTTGCGCACCGACCGCGCCGGCCGGGACTTCGCCGTTTACGGCGAAGCGCTTGGCACCGAGGCCGTCAAACTCGCCCTCTCACTCACTCCGGTCCCTGTCGACAAACCCGGACTGCTCGTCCGCGAGGACCGGATGCGCTTCGCCCCGCGGACCGACCTCAGGAACCCGCTCGTCCGGATGATCTACGAGAAAGCCTTCTTCCCGGAACTCGTCCGGCACTACGAAGATGAATACGCCGATGGCGTCCGCCCCTGGCTGACCGTCGCTCTGCTGAACGGCGAGATCGGCTTCGTGGGCGCCTCGGGCGAGTTCTTCTCGAATCACGCGGTCCGCCTCCGGGAACGCGCGCGTCTCAAGACGCTTTTCTTTTTCGGCTACTGCAATGGATACCACCAGTATTTCCCGACCATCGAGGGCGCCGTCGAAGGCGGCTACGGAGCCGACGCGCAAGTAGCTATCGCCGAAGTCGGCGCCGGGGAACAGATGATGGACCGCGCGCTGGTCTGGCTCTATGAAATGCGGGGCAGGCTCCCGTCGGCTCCCGCCGCCGCTCGCTAGTTCACCTCGAGAAACTCGCGACTGGGCAGC
>NZ_JANJUE010000378.1 GCF_024710765.1 Pseudoxanthomonas sp. | reverse complement strand
GCTGCCGGATTCCAGTTCTGGGTTGGGCATCGCCGCGTCCTAGTGGCAGGAGGCGTCGAGGTCACCGCGTTCGGCCGAACTCTTCGCTCGATCGACAAGCTTGGGACACTTGGCGGCGGCGCTGCGGCCACCGGTCGGCGTGGTCTCGCCGGCCAGCCCGGCCTCGTCGAACACCGCCAACGACTTCGCCATGCCGCGCAGGATCTTGCGCCGCCCGCGGAAGATCACCATCTTCAGGTTCTCCAGCCGGATGCCGAGCGAGTCGGCGGCATCGCGGTACGACACGCCTTCGACCTCGACGAGGGTCAGCGCCAGTCGTTCGCGCGCCGCCAACTGGGCGAAGTGCACCAGGTAGAGTTGCAGGTAGAGCAGGTAGGCCTGGTTGACGACGACCGCACTCTCGGCGTCGATCGCCGCCCGGTCCGGCCGCCGGTCACGCACATCCTCCGGCAACACCTCTTCGTCGTCCATCTCGCAGAACTGCGCGAGCCGGCTCTGCCCCTTCAGGAACTTCAGCAGCGTGTTGCGGGCGATCCGGTGCCCCCAGCCGCGGAACGCATCGGCGCGATCCGGGTGGAAGCGGTGCGGGTAGCGGTAGATGTTCAAGAACACCTCCTGCAGCACGTCCTGGGCGTCGACGCGGCCACCGACCCGCCGCAACCGCGATTGGATCGCCTGCAGGAACCACTCCTTGTTCAGTTCGAACAAGAGGGCGAAAACCGCCGCTTCGCCGCCCTGGCGGTAGGTGTCCATCAACGCCGTACTGACCCAGTCGAGGTACTCGCGGTCGTCGGCGAGCGCGGTCTCCTGGTACGGGTGTCGCCCGCGCGCCAGCCGCAGCAGCACCGGATCGCCGGTCTGCTCCCAGAGCTGGCCCAGCCGCGCTTGCAGCGCGTGCATGTCCAGGGCTTGGCTGACGAGGAGGTCCATGGCGAGCCTGGGCCGAACGGCCACCTACAGCATGCCATAGAACTGGGACAACCGGAAGTAACTCCCGAACCGCCGGTGCCGCCGACGTGCCAGATCGGCAGGTTCCGGGCCGGTCAGGGGGTCGGGTGGCTCAGGTGCAGCACCAGTCCAGCCGCCATCGGCCCGAGCGGCCCCGGCGTG
>NZ_JANJUE010000232.1 GCF_024710765.1 Pseudoxanthomonas sp. | reverse complement strand
TGGCCGTGCGCCTGCAGGTAGGCGGGGCTGGCGCAGTTGATCAGTTCAAGCCTGCCGAGCGGCCGCACCACCAGGCTGCTGTTTTCCAGTTCGCCGACCCGGATGGCACAGTCGATGCCGTCCTGCACCAGATCGACGAATCGATCCGACGATCCCAGGAACACCTCCAACTGCGGATGCCGGGCCAGGAACCGGTCCAGGTGTGGCACCAGCAGGCGACGGACGATCCGGCTGGGCGCATCGATGGACAGGCGGCCCGACACGCGCGAGCGGCGATCGCGGAACTGTGCTTCCAGTTCCTCCACATCGGTGACGATCGGCCGGATGTGTTCGAGCAACTGGATGCCGTCGGCGGTGAGCTGGGTCTGCCGTGTGGTGCGATGGAACAGCCGTGTGCCGAGGCTGGATTCCAGTTGCTGGATGGCCGCCGAAACCGTTGCCCGCGGCAGGCCCAGCGCCTTGGCCGCGCCGATGAAGCTGCCGAGCTCGGCGACCTGCATGAAGATCTGGTAGCGATCGATTCTGTCCATGGTCCGGTGCGGTCAAGCGATGCCGCCAGTATGGCGGCGCGGCGGTGGCGTCGTCCAAGCCGCAAAGAACGCAGGTGTACAGGCACTGTCGGCGGCGGAATGCCGCCGACGGCCCGGGTCATGCGGACGCCGGCTTACTTGGTGGTGTAGCCGCCGTTGATCAGCAGCGTCTGCCCGGTCACCCACCAGCCATCGCTGACCAGGTGGCGGATGAAGGGCACCACGTCCTCGATGTGGGTCAGGCCGGTCGGAGTGAAGCCCGACAGCGCGGCGGCGGTTTTGTGGTAGGCCACCGCGTCCGCGCCCTCGGCCGGATAGAAGAACGGCGTGTCCATCGGGCCCGGTCCGACCGCGGTGACCGAGATGCCGCGCGCGCCGAACTCCTTGGCCGCCGCGCGGGTGAAGTGTTCCACCGGTGCCTTGGTGCCGGCGTAGGAGGAATAGAACGGCGTGAACGCGCCGAGCAGAGAGGTCACCAGGGTGCAGATCTTGCCGTTGTCGTTGACGTGCCTGCCGGCTTCCTTGAGGAAGAAGAACGCGGCCTTGCTGTTGACCGCGGTCATCTCGTCGTATTCGGCTTCGCTGATGTCCACCATCGGCTTCTTCAGCACCTTGCCGACGGTATTGATGGCGATGTCCGGACGGCCCACCGCGGCGATGGTGTCGGCGAACAGTTTTTCGACCGCCGCCGCGGTGGTCAGATCGCCTTGCAGGGCGACGGCCCTGGCGCCGGCGGCCTGGATCGCGGCCACGGTCCTGTCGGCGTCGGCCTGGCTGGCGGCGCTGTTGTAGTGGATGGCCACGGCGGCGGCGCCATGCCGGGCCAGATCGGTGGCCAGCAGGCCGCCCAGGTTCTTGGCGCCGCCGGCAATCAGCACGGTCTTGCCCTGGATGGAGTGATCGCTCATCGGAATGTCCTGCGGGTTGGGGAAGCCGCAGTCTAGGAGCGCCCTCCGCGCGAATCAGCCGCCCGCCGTTGGATGCACTGTCCAGGAATCGCGAACAGTCCCTCCCGTGGCGCAGAAGCGACGTCAGTCGCGACCGTGATCCCGCCCCATGCGGAAGATTCCTTGGCCGGCAGGATGCGCGGTCGCGGCTGACGTCGCTCCTACGGGTATCGAAGCCGCCACGGCGCGCACTAAGATGTGCCATCCCCCGGAGGCCACCGCGTGATCACCGTCCACCATCTCAACAACTCCCGATCCCAGCGGGTGCTGTGGCTGCTGGAAGAACTGGGCCTGGACTACACCGTGGTCCGTTACCAGCGCGATCCCGCCACCCTGCTGGCGCCGCCGTCGCTGCGCGCCGTGCATCCACTGGGCAAATCGCCGGTGCTGGTGGACGGCGGCAACACCCTGCCCGAATCCGGCGCGGTGCTGGAATACCTGGTCGAGCGCTACGACGCCGCGCGCGCGTTCGCGCCGTCGCCGGGTACGCCCGAACACCTGCGCTACCGCTACTGGCTGCATTACGCGGAAGGCTCGGCGATGCCGCCGATGCTGCTGAGCCTGGTGTTCTCGCGGATCAAGCAGGCGCCGATGCCGTTCTTCGCGCGCCCGATCGCCCGTTCCATCGCCGACAAGGCCCTGCAGGGCTTCGTCGCCCCGCAGGTCCGGCTGCACCTGGACTACATGGAAGCAGAACTGGGCAAGGCGCGCTGGTTCGCCGGTGAGAACTTCAGCGCCGCCGACATCCAGATGAGTTTCCCGGTGGAAGCCGCCGCCGCGCGTGCGGGCCTGGGCACGTATCCGAAGCTGGCCGATTTTCTGGCCCGCATCCACGCGCGGCCGGCCTACCAGCGGGCGCTGGAGCAGGGCGGTCCGTTCGATCTGCTCGCTTGACCGGCTCGCCTACACGGGAGATGGGGCAACCGGGATTCAGTATCCCGAATGCCGGGCTGGAAACGGTCCGCGGCCATCCCCACGACGGAGGCATCGTTCGCCAGGAGTTGCCATGATTGCCTATTCGCTGCTCGATCTCGCCCCCGTCTGCGAAGGCAGTGACATCACCCGGGCCTTCGCCAACATGCGCGATCTGGCGCAGCACGCCGAAGCCTGGGGCTATCAGCGCTACTGGCTGGCCGAACACCACAACATGCCGGGCATCGCCAGCGCCGCCACCGCGGTGCTGATTGGCAACGTCGCCGGCGCCACCTCACGCATCCGGGTGGGGGCGGGCGGGGTGATGCTGCCCAATCATTCGCCGCTGCAGGTGGCCGAGCAGTTCGGCACCCTGGCGTCGCTGTATCCGGGCCGCATCGATCTCGGCCTGGGACGCGCGCCCGGCACCGACCAACCGACCGCGCGCGCGTTGCGCCGCTACTTCGACAATGCCGAGCAGTTCCCGCAGGACGTCAACGAACTGCTGCACTACTTCGAGCCCGCGCAACCCGGGCAGGCGGTGCGCGCGGTGCCCGGCGCCGGTGTCGACGTGCCGGTGTGGCTGCTCGGGTCCAGCCTGTTCAGCGCGCAGCTGGCGGCGGCGCTGGGGCTGCCGTTCGCGTTCGCCTCGCATTTCGCGCCGGATGCGATGGATCAGGCGTTGATGATCTACCACCGCAACTTCCAGCCTTCCGCGCGCCTGGCCAATCCCCACGCCATGCTGGCGCTGAACGTGGTGGCCGCGGAGACCGATGAGGAAGCGCGCTACCTGTTCACCACCCAGCAGCAGGCGTTCGTGAACCTGCGTCGCGGCAAGCCGGGCCTGGTGCCGCCGCCGATCGACGACATCGAGGCGTTCTGGCAGCCGCACGAGAAACTCGGTGTGGCGCAGGCGCTGGCCTGTTCGGTGATTGGCAGCCCCGATACCGTGCGCGCCGGCATCCACGCCTTCATCGAACGCCATCGTCCGGACGAAGTGATGCTGACCGCCAATATCTTCGACCACGACAAGCGCCTGCGCTCGTTCGAACTCGCCGCCCAGGCCATGCAACCGTAGCGCGGAGGTTCGCTCCGCTGCCCGCAGGGAGGGGCAAAAGATTGTTCGGCCATCCGGTGGCAGAGCAACTTCGGCTCTACAAGGGCAAGGGTCGTCCTGCCATCCCGTCAGCCGGGCAAGCCCGGCGCTACGCCTCCCCCTTCGAAGAAGGGGGACCGAGGGGGATTTGCTTTTGGCTTGCAGGAACGCTCTAAACCGCCATCCCCGCCGCATGGCCCGACGCCCAGGCCCATTGGAAGTTATAGCCGCCCAGCCAACCGGTGACGTCGACCACCTCGCCAATGAAGAACAGGCCGGGCACGCGGCGCGACATCATCGTGCTGGAGGACAGGCCATCGGTGTCCACCCCGCCCAGGGTGACTTCGGCGGTGCGATAGCCCTCGGTGCCACTGGCCACCAGCGGCCAGGCTTCCAGCACGCCGGCGATTTCGCGCAACTGCGGTTCATTGAACTGGCGCATCGGCCGGTTCGGCAGCCAGACCTCGCACAGGCGCTGGGCGAACCGGCGCGGCAGCGCGTCGGACAGCACCGTCTTGAATTCGGCGGCGGGCCGCTGCGCCTGCTGTTGCTTCAGCCAGTCCAGCGCGTCCTGGCCCGGCAGCAGGTCCAGGCGCAGGTCGTCACCCGGTTGCCAGTACGAAGAGATCTGCAGGATGGCCGGACCGCTCACGCCGCGATGGGTGATCAGCATGAAATTGCGGAAAGCCTGCCTGCCGCAGCGCGCCTCTACCGGCACCGCCACACCGCTGAGATCCTGCAGGCGTTCCTGGTGCTTGCCGCTGAGGGTCAGCGGCACCAGCCCTGCGCGGGTGGGCAGTACCGCATGGCCGAACTGGCGCGCCAGCTCGTAGCCGAAGCCGGTGGCGCCCATGCTCGGAATCGACAGGCCGCCGGTGGCGACCACCAGCGACGGTGCGGCGAAGCCACCCTGCGAGGTCGCGACCCGGAAACCGCCATCCACCGCCTGCACCCGTTCGACGGCGCACTGGGTCTCGATGCGCACGTGGGCGGCCTGGCATTCGTCCAGCAGCATCTTCACGATCAGCTTGGACGAGACATCGCAGAACAGTTGGCCCAGTTCCTTCTCGTGATAGGCGATGCGATGGCGCTCGACGAGTTCGATGAAGTCCGCGGGCGTGTAGCGGGCCAGCGCGGACTTGCAGAAATGCGGATTGGCCGAGAGGTAATTGGCCGGGCCCGTGCCAGTGTTGGTGAAGTTGCAGCGTCCGCCACCGGACATCAGGATCTTCTTGCCGACCTTGTTGGCGTGCTCGACCACCAGCACCCGCAGGCCGCGCTGGCCGGCGGTCAGCGCGCACATCAGGCCGGCCGCGCCGGCACCGATGACGATCACATCATGGGTGGGCGCCATGTCAGGCCGCGGCGGTTTCCGCGCGCTGGCGGTACACCGGCGTGACCGTGACGGTGCGGGCGTCGTCGATCAGCTGGATCTCGCCGTCCTGGATCATCACGCTCAGGCGCATGCCGCGGGCGAACAGGGCGGTCAGCGCATCCAGGTCGGCCGCCGACAGATCCAGCACGCTCAGGTTGCGCAGCCGGGCCAGGCCGCCCGCGTTCTTTTCCCACCACAGGTCCGCGGCGCGGCCGCCGTAGTTGAACACGATCACCTCGCGGGCCCGGCCGCAGGCGCGGCGGATGCGCGATTCGTCCGGCTGGCCCAGGTCGATCCACTGCTCGACGTCGCCGGTGTAGTCGCGGCGCCACAGGTCCGGGTCTTCCTCGGTGCTCAGGCCACGGCCGAATTCCAGCCGTTCCTCGGCGAACAGGGCGAACGCCAGCAGCCGCACCATCAGCCGGGCGTCCGTCTCGGAGGGGTGCTGGGCCAGGGTCAGGCCGTGGGAGGCGTAGTAGTGCCGATCCATGTCGCTGATCTGGAGGTCGGCTTTGACGACGGTGGCCTTGAGCGCCATGGGAGGGGTCGGGAGGGGCGGAAAGGGGCGCCATGATACGGGTCTGGCGGCCGGATCCGGCCCCGAAAGCCGTTGAAACCCCCGAAACTGAAGAAAAAGGGCCTCCAGGCGTCGGAAACCTGTCGCTTTTGGTCCGCAGGACCGGTAGAGTGCGCGAACTGTGCTTGCCAGGGTCACCGTGAATCGTGAGCCTGATGCGGTAGATACATCTGCTACATCTTCCCGCTTTACCAACGCCTGCAAACTCAGTCTCGGTCCGGAACGTTCCGGCGCCGCGATTTTTCAACCCAAACCATGTTTCAGGAGTTAGTAAAGATGTCTGAGCGTCAGACCGGAACCGTCAAGTGGTTCAACGATGCCAAGGGCTTCGGCTTCATCACCCCGCAGAGCGGCCCGGACCTGTTCGTGCACTTCCGCGCGATCCAGGGCACCGGCTTCAAGTCGCTGAAGGAAGGCCAGGCGGTCACCTTCGTCGCCGTGCAGGGCCAGAAGGGCATGCAGGCCGACCAGGTGCAGCCGCTGTAATCCAGCGCGCCGACCTTCGCGTCGCAAAGAAAAACGCCGGGGCTTGCCCCGGCGTTTTTCTTTTCCGGCCCGCTGGCGTCGGGGTTCAGATCCGGCGCACCCGGAAGCTGCGGCCCTTGATCCGGCCGGCATTGAGCCGGGCCAGCGCCTGCGCGGCCTTGCCGCGTTCCACCGCCACGTAGGAACGGGTGGCGAAGATCGCGATCCTGCCGATGGATGCGCCCGGCAGGCCGGCATCGCCGGTCAGCGCCCCCAGGATGTCGCCGGGACGCAGCTTGTCGGTCTTGCCCGCGTCGATCCGCAGGGTGCTCATCGCGGCGGGGGGCGCGCTGCCCGCGCGTGGCACGGGCGGCAGGCCGCGGTCCCAGCGCAGCGGCTGGCCCAGCCGCTCCTCGATGGCCGCCGTGCGCGGGCGCTCGCGCGGGGTGACCAGACTGATGGCCAGCCCTTCGCGGCCGGCGCGCCCGGTCCGGCCGATGCGATGGACATAGGTGTCCACGTCGCTGGGCAGGTCGTAATTGAACACCGCGGCCAGATCGTCGATGTCCAGGCCGCGGGCAGCCACGTCGCTGGCGACCAGCACGTTGCAGCTGCGGTTGGCGAAACGCACCAGGACTTCCTCGCGGTCGCGCTGTTCCATCTCGCCATGCAGGGCCAGCGCGGAAAAACCGAAGTGCTGCAGCGAGGTCGCCACCTCGTCGGTGTCCTTGCGGGTATTGCAGAACACCACCGCCGACTCCGGCCGCTGCGCCGCCAGCAAGCTGGCCAGGACAATCTGCTTGCGCGCGGGCTCGACCTCGACGAAGCGCTGCTCGATGCCGGTGCGCGCATCCTCCGGCGCGGCCACGGTGACTTCCAGCGGCTCGCGCAGGCTGGTGCGGGCCATCGCCCGGATCGGATCCGGGAAGGTCGCCGAGAACAGCAGGGACTGCCGTTCCGGCGGGGTCCGGCCGATGATTTCGCGGATGGGCTCCTCGAAGCCCATGTCCAGCATGCGATCGGCCTCGTCCAGCACCAGCGTGCGGATGCCGCCCAGATGCAGGATCTTCTTGCGCATCAGCTCCTGCACCCGGCCGGGCGTGCCGACCACCACGTGCGGGTCGTGCGCCTCCAGCGAGGCGATCTGCGGTCCCAGCGGCATGCCGCCGCACAGCAGGGTGACTTTCAGGTTCGGAATGCCGATGGCCAGCTTGCGGATCTGCTGGGCGACCTGGTCGGCCAGTTCGCGGGTCGGGCACAGTACCAGCGCCTGCGCGCGGATCAGCGCCGGGTCCAGTCGCTGCAGCAGGCCCAGGCCGAAGGCCGCGGTCTTGCCGCTGCCGGTCGGGGCCTGCGCGATCACGTCGCGGCCGGCGAGGATGGCGGGCAGGCTTTCGGCCTGGATCGGGGTCAGGTGGGTGTAGCCGAGGGCCTCGACGCCGGGGCGCAGGCCGTCGCGCAGGGGCAGGGTGCTGAATTCGCTCATGCGCCATGATCGCACGGCGCACGGGAAATCATCGCCGGGACGGCCCGATCCGGGCTGATCGGGCCCAATCGGGACGCCGATCAGGGCGCCTGCGCGTCCAGTTCCTCGAAATCGTCCTCGTCCAGGGCCAGGAAGGCCCAGAACGGCACCTCCTGGCCGGCCCAGAACTGCGCGGCCTCATCCAGCACGTCCAGCAGGGTGTCGAACACCGCCTCGTCGCGCCGCCGCAGCTCCGCGCCCTGGTCCAGCAGCAACACATAGCCCGGGGCCGGCAGCCAGGACAGGTCCCGCAGGTTGTCGGACAGGGCGTCCCAGTTGCGGCCGGTGCTGTCGGGGAAATCCAGTTGGGTTGCCAGCCGCAGCATCAGCGAGGCCTTGTTCTCGCAGCCGGACAGATCCACCCGCCGCACGCCCAGTGCGGCGTCGCGGCCGGCGGCGGCCAGTGAATCCAGATCCTCGCTGGTGACGAAGAACACGCCGGCCTGGCGCGCATCGCCCAGGCCCAGGTCAAAACCGGAGTCGGTCATCGGCTCACCTGCGTGGCGGGAACGTCGAAGCGGCGGAAGGTTTCATAGTGATCGTCCGTGTAGTAGTACTCCACCGGTGGCTGGCCGCCGGTGACGATGCGTCGCGCGCCGCGGTGATCCAGTCCAGGAGTGTCCACGGTGTACTCGTGATAGTAGCCGCGCTGGCGCGCCGGCAGGCGGCCTTCGCGGTTGCCGAACACGCTGCCGTCCTGGCGATTCGGGAACGGTCCGCCCCGTGCGATCAGGGCCAGGGTGCGATGCGCCTCGGGGGGCAGGAACGCGGGCAGGCCGTCCGGCGCCGCGGGCGCGGAAGCCGACGGAGCCGTGGGCGTCGCGGCCTGGGGCGGGGGCGGGGGCGCCGCCGCGACAGGCGTGGCCGCTTCCGCGCCCACGCGGGTGGATTCGATCGGCGGCAGCGGCAGTTCGGAACGACCCGCGGGCGCGCCGGCGTCGGTGGCGACCGCGGCCGGTGCTTCGCCCACGGCGTCGTGGCGGGCACGCTGCTGTTGCCAGAACCAGCCCGCGATCACGACGAGCAGGACGGCGACGATGATGAGGGGCTTGCGGAAGCCCGAACGCTGGCGGGAACGGCGCGCCATGAGGATCACTCCACCAGGAAGCGGCCGCAGCCGCGATAGGTCTTGTCGCCGACGGTCAGTTCGGCGGTGGCAGGGAAGTCCTGCCCGCTCATGTCGTCCTGGCAGGCCTTGCGGGTTGCGACCAGGGCCACCGTGACGCCATCGCGGGTGCGACCACGGAAACCGTCCGCGGTGGCTTCGGCGCCGGCGACATCGAGCTTGCGCTCGCCGTAGTCCAGTTCCGCATGCAGCGACGGCGCTTTGCCCGCGCCCACTTCGACCAGCCAGCCGGGTTCGTTGCCGACCGCGCGGAAGGCGATGCCGCGCTCGCGTGCCGCGTCCCACGGCGATGCCTCATCGGTCTGGCTGCACTCCAGCTTTTTCTTGCCGGCCAGGGTCAGCATGCCCTCGCGGCCCTTGGTCCAGAACTCGTTGCCGGCGGTGTCGGCATAGCGCGCACCGGAAGCGGCGACCGCATGCGGCAGCACCAGCGGCTTGTCACCCAGATCCAGGGTGACGTTGTCGGCCGGTCCGTTGTCGAAGCTCGCGCCGATGCGTTGATCGCCACACTGCCACTGCGTCTTCACCACGGCGGCATCGGCGGAAGCGTCGGCCACGCGGATCATCGCCAGTTTCGCGGCCTGGCCATCGCCCGGCACCACGTTCGTGCGCGTATCGGTGACGAACCACAGCTTGCCGGTGCCGTCACGCAGGCTGGCGTGCAGGCCGTAGCTGCCATCGGGGCGGATTTTCGCGGCGTCGTAGGGCAGGTCGAACGCGAACGGTGGCCCCTTGGCGTCCTTGACCTCGGTGCTGGCGATGATCGCGGTCGGCGTATCGGCCAACCGGTTGTCGATCAACTGCACGGTCAGCACCGCGCCCGGCGGCGCTGCGATGCGCTCGCGGTAGGCGGCCTCGCCGTGGATCGTGGTGGCCGCGTCGGCCGTCGGCGCGGCCCGGGCATCGGCCGCCGGTTTCGGCTGGCAGGCGGCGAGGGCAAGCAGCAGGGCGGCGGGGAGCGCGAGACGAAGGGCCATGTCCTGTTTCTTCCTTTGACGAAACAACCAGCATAGTCGCGCGAAGCTTCACCCACCGTGACGGCGTTCCGGCGTCGTGGCCGGCGCGTTAGAGTGGCCACTCGCCACCGCCAGGAGTCGTTCGATGGGCCAGCACGATCCCCGCATCGATGCCTACATCGCCAAATCGGCCGAGTTCGCGCGCCCTATCCTGGAAAAGCTGCGCGCGATCGTCCATGAGGCCTGTCCGCAGGTGGAGGAAACCCTGAAGTGGGGCATGCCGACCTTCCTGTACGCCGGCGGCATCCTGTGCGGCATGGCGGCATTCAAGCAGCACGCCTCGTTCGGATTCTGGAAACACGCGCTGGTGGTGGGCGAAGGCGTGCCGCGCGACGGCATGGGCAGTTTCGGCAAGATGACCCGGCTGGCCGACATCCCGCCGAAGAAGCAACTGCTGCCGCTGATCCGCAAGGCGATGAAGTTGAACGAGGACGGCGTGAAATCCGCCGGTCCGCGCAAACAGGCCGCGCCGCGTCCGGCGCCCGAGTTGCCGGCGGATTTCCAGGCCGCGTTGAAGAAACAGCGCAAGGCGCTGGCGACGTTCGAAGCATTCAGTCCCAGTCATCGGCGCGAATACGTCGAATGGGTAACCGGGGCCAAGCGCGAGGAGACCCGCCAGCGTCGCATCGCCCAGTCGGTGGAATGGCTGGCCGAGGGCAAGCCGCGCAACTGGAAGTACATGTAAGGTCGCCGGCCAGCCGATAGCGCGGGCCGAACGCGGCCATTGGCGCTTCCAAATGGCCGGCGGGCGGGGGCGGCGCTAGTATCCGGCGTGCAACCGGTGCGCCCGCGCACCGATTCCGGAGCCCGTCGGTCATGAATCGCGTGCTGCAACCACTGGCGTTCCGCCAGGCCAACGCCTGGCCCTATCTGGCCGCCACCGGCCTGATCATCGCCGCCAGCCTGTGGATCCTGATGACCGCGCCGGTCCAGGCCGTTGGCGCGATGGCCGGCTGGCGCGGTGGTGCCCTGTGCGCGCTCGCCACCGCCCTCGGCGCCGTGCCGGTGCTGGTGGTGCGCGGTCTGCCGCAGCGGCTGGCCGATGGCCTGTTGGGGTTCGGCGCCGGGGTGATGCTGGCGGCGACCGCGTTCTCGCTGATCCTGCCGGGCCTGGAGGCGGCGCAGCAGATCGGCTACGGACGCTGGGGCGCCGCCACGCTGATCAGCGGCAGCCTGCTGCTGGGGGCGCTGGCCCTGCTGGGCCTGGACCGCGTATTGGTGGACGAACCGGTGGAAACGCATCCGGAGGCACCGCTGGTGCCGGCGCGCGTACTGGTGTTCGTATTCGCGATCCTGCTGCACAACATTCCCGAAGGCATGGCGGTCGGCGTCGCCGCGGGCGGCCACCTGCCCGGCGCCGCCGGACTGGCGATGGGCATCGCGCTGCAGGATGTGCCGGAAGGGCTGGTGGTGGCGCTGATCCTCGCCGGTGCCGGCATGGCGCGGGCCAAGGCGGTGTTCATCGGCGCGTTTTCCGGCGTGGTCGAGCCTTTGGCCGCGGTGCTCAGCGCCTGGGCGGTCGGGGTTTCGGCGGTGTTGCTGCCGTGGGGACTGGCGTTCGCCGCGGGCGCGATGCTGACCGCGGTGGCGCACAGCGTCATTCCCGAATCCAACCGGCACGGACACGGCGGCTTCGCGACCCTGGGCCTGGCACTCGGTTTCTGCCTGATGATGACGCTGGATACCGCGCTGGGTTGAGGCTTGACCGGGCCGTCCGCGGGCGGCAGGCTCGCGGCCATCGACTGCTTCCTGGAACCATGCATGCGCGAACCGGTGACGATCCTCGGCAACTACCTGTCGCCGTACGTGCGCAAGGTGCTGGTGTGCCTGCAACTGAAGGGCATCGCGTATCGCATCGATCCGTTCGCGCCCTTCATCGGCGACGACGCGTTCTCCCGACTCAGCCCTCTGCGCCGGATTCCGGTGCTGATCGACGGTGATTTCGTCCTCAACGATTCCACCGTGATCTGCGAATACCTGGAGGATCTCCAGCCGACGCCCGCGCTGTATCCGGCCACCCCGCGAGAACGCGCCCGCGCGCGCTGGCTGGAAGAGTTCGCCGACTCGCGCCTGGGGGAGGTGATCATCTGGCGGATGTTCTACCAGTTGGGGGTCAAGCGTTATCTGTTCGGCGAGACGCCCGACGAGGCGGTCGTGCGCAAGGCGCGCGAGGAGGAACTGCCGGAGGCGCTGGATTACCTGGAGACGCAGCTGCCGGCGCAAGGCTTCCTGTTCGGCGAGGTCGGCGTGGCCGACATCGCCATCGCCGCGTTCTTCCGCAATGCCGCGTTCGTGCGCTACGAAATCGATGCCGCGCGCTGGCCGCGCACCGCCGCCTTCGTCGAACGCACGCTGGCCTTGCCCGCGTTCCAGGCCCTGGCCGGATTCGAGGACCGGACCCTGCGCACGCCGGTCGCGCAGCAGCGCGAGGTCCTGATCGAAATGGGCGCGCCGGTCGCCACCACCACCCTGGGCAATGTCGCTCCGCGCCGCGGGATCATGAAAGTCGAGTAGCGCGACTCCCGGCTTCGTGCCAAGGGCGGCCGGGCAAGTTCGGCTCTACGGTAGGGCGGAGCTTGCTCCGCTGCCATGATGCTTCCGGGGAAATGGGGCCCGGCTTTCGCCGGGACGACGATGTTGGATTCCCGCAAGGCCATGAGAGGCCGAAAGCCCTTCCGACCGTCACGGAACCCGATTGGTCCGGTAGACCGGATACAGGTTGAAGCGCTCGTCCCAGGCCGGGTGGCGGCGATAGAAGAACTCCAGCCGCGCGTTGGGATTCTTGGCGAACTCCGGATCCTCCTTCAGCTTCTGCTCGAACGCGGCCTTGACTGCCGGGTCCTGCAGCATCTTGCGGGCCACGTCCTCGGCGACGTAGTCCTCCATGTATTCCTTGCGTTCGAACGCGCTGTTGAATTCGCCCCAGGCGGCCAGCGAGTCCGGTGCCTGCGGCTCCAGCAGCGCCATCAGCAGCCGCGACCTGGCCTGCGCGATCGGCACGAACAGCGAACCGGCCGGCACGTCGCGCGTTTCCGGCGCCCAAGCGCCTTCCATGGTCAGGCGCTGGTGGGTTTCCACTGGCTGCGCGCCGAACCGGGTGCGGGTGGCGCGGAACGCCTCGATCTTTTCCTTCGCCAGCGCGGGCACGCGGCGGAACTCGATGCCATGCTGCTTGAGCTTCTCGCCGACCCAGCCCGCGTATGCGGCCGGCACCAGATAGCCGGCGCCGGGCGCGGGGATGCTGAGCGATGGATGCAGATCATCGCGCATCGGTACCTTCCAGACCTGCGGCTTGGTCTCGTCATAGCGTGTCATCAACGCGCCGGACACATCCGACGGCGTGCGGGTGTACTCGTAGCCGCGGAATTCGATGGTGTGTTGCTTGTCGCTGGCCGCCCATTCCAGCGGCACCGGCTGGCCGGCCAGTTGCGCCGCCGCGGCGTCGGCCTGCTGCGCGACCTTCAGCCAGTCGGCGCCGTGCGCGGCGACCTGGTCGAGCGTCGCGACGATGGTATTGCGGGTGATCTTCACCCGCACCGGATACTCCTTCCACGAATGGGTTTCCACCAGCATGCCGATGCGGTTGCGCAGCTGGAAATAGCCATGCGAGAAACGCGGCGGGGCGACGCTGTCCTCGAAACCGGAACTCGGATCGTCGCCGACCACGAAGGACGGGTAGTAAGGCAATGGCAGCGAACCCTGCCTGGCCAGATCCGCCAGCACGCCGTCGCGCAGATCGCGGCCAGCCACGCGCAGCGCCGCATCGCCGGCGTGAACCGGTTCGACCTGCACCGAGATATCGTGTTCGAACTGAGCGCCGTCGGTGGCGTGCAGATCCACATAGGCCAGTGGATCCCACTGCTGCACCAGTCGCAGCATCGCCTGCATCTCGGGCGCGTCGGCCTTCAGGTAGTCGCGGTTGAGATTGTAGTTCTGCGCGGTGACGCGCCAGCCCATTTCCTCCGGGCCGCGCTGGTTGGGCCGGTTCCAGGCGCCGAAGCGCTCATGGCCATCGACGTTGAACACCGGCACGAATACCCACACCAGCTTGTCGAGCGCACTGACGGCGGCCTTGCCGTCCAGTACTTCGCGCAGGGCCAGGAAGCCCGCATCCTTGCCATCGATTTCACCGGCATGGATGCCGCCCTGGATCAGCACCACCGGCAGGTTCTGGCGACGGGCCTGATCCGGGGTGAACGCGCCGCGGGTGGAGGCGACCAGCGCCTTCATCGGCCGGCCTTCCGGCGTGGTGCCGAATTCGATGCAACGCACCGCCTTCGGATAAGCCTTGGCGAAGCGATCGCACAGCGCGATGACCTCCTCGTAGCGACCGGTGCGGACAAAGCCGGAACGCTCGGATTCGGTGGCCAGATCCGGGATGGCGGCGAAAGCCGGCACCACGGGCAGGGCGAGGGCGAGCAGGACGGCGACACGGAGCGGACGGAGCATGGACGGCACCCGGAAGGTCGAAAACACCGAATGATGCCGTCCTGAAGCGGGCGCGCCCAGCATGACCAAGGAGGTTCGACCCCCCGCGGCCGATGCGGTAACCTTCCCGCAATTTGCCATCGGAACACCGGATGACCATTCCCAACGAAGCGACCGCCGGCCGGATGCCTCGGCAGATTCCCTACATCATCGGCAACGAGGCCTGCGAGCGGTTCAGCTTCTACGGGATGCGCAACATCCTGGTGCAGTTCCTGGCCAGCAGCGTCCTGCTGGCCTACCTGCCCGAGGCCGAGCGCCAGGGCGTGGCCAAGGACGTGTTCCACAGCTTCGTCATCGGCGTGTATTTCTTCCCGCTGCTGGGCGGCTGGCTGTCGGATCGCTACTTCGGCAAGTACAACACGGTGTTGTGGTTCTCGCTGATCTACTGCGCCGGCCACGCCTGCCTGGCCCTGTTCGAGAGCCATCGCACCGGTTTCTACACCGGCCTGTTCCTGATCGCGCTGGGCTCGGGCGGCATCAAGCCGCTGGTGGTGTCCTTCGTCGGCGACCAGTTCGACCAGAGCAACAAGAGCAAGGCCAAGATCGTCTTCGACGCGTTCTACTGGACGATCAACTTCGGTTCGTTCTTCGCCTCGCTGCTGATGCCGCTGTTCCTGCGCAGCTACGGGCCGGCGGTGGCATTCGGCATTCCCGGCATCCTGATGTTCATCGCCACCTTCATCTTCTGGCTGGGCCGCCGACAGTACGTCAACGTACCGCCTTCGGGCGAGGATCCGGATTCGTTCCTGCGGGTGGTGCGCACCGCGCTGGCGGCGCGCCGCCCGGGCGAGGGACGCTGGGGCTACGTCGTGGCGATGACCGGCGTGGCCGTGGCGGTGGCGCTGCTGGTGCTGTGGGCGCTGTCGCTGGTCGACGCGGCGCCGGGCTGGTGGCCGGATTCCTTCGGCTTCGTCATCTCCGCCTGCTTGGCGCTGGGCGTACTGATCGCGTTCGGCGGCTGGGGCGCGTCGTTGCAACTGGAACGCGCGCGCGGCCGGCATCCCGATGCCGCGGTGGACAGCGTGCGCGCCGTGCTGCGCATCCTGATCGTGTTCGCGCTGGTCACCCCGTTCTGGTCGCTGTTCGACCAGAAGGCGTCCACCTGGGTGCTGCAGGGCAAGGAAATGGTGATGCCCGAGGGCGTTTGGTGGTGGCCGAGCTGGCTGATCAAGGACGCCGGCCAGCTGCAGGCGCTGAATCCGGCGATGGTGATGCTGCTCATCCCGTTCAACAACCTGGTGCTGTATCCGGCCCTGCGCAAGCTGGGCTTCGAGCCCACGCCACTGCGCCGAA
>NZ_JANJUE010000146.1 GCF_024710765.1 Pseudoxanthomonas sp. | reverse complement strand
GGCACCTTTTCGGCCAGCGGCAGCAGCGCCGCGCCCAGGTCGATGGCGCCGCTGTCGCGGAGCTGGCTGACCGCCTCGCGCACGTCGGTGAGCAGCAACCGGGCCAGGGTATGGGCCTGGCGCACGTGTTCCTGGGCCTTGCCCTCGGTCATGTGCCCGGCCACTTCCAGGTTCAGGCTGAGCGCGGTCAGGTGATGGCCCAGCAGATCGTGCAGTTCGCGGGAGATGCGGGTGCGTTCGTTGACCCGCGCGCTCTCGGCCAGCAGCACCCGGGTGGCGCGCAGTTCCGCGTTCAGGCGGCGCTGCTCCTCGCGGGCCTCGGCCTGCTGGCGAGCCACGTAGGCGGTGATCAGGACGAAGGCGGCGAAACCCACGTAGAAGGCCGACTGGAACAGGGCCTCCCAGAAGTTGAAGTCCTCCAGGGCCATGAACGACCACACCAGCGGCGCATGCCCCAGCAGCAGCCAGGCGATGGCCACCCGCAGGTTCAGCAGCCAGGGCAGCACCCCGGCCACGATCACCATCAGCATCGCGCTCAGGCCGGTCCGGCTGTACACCCCCACCGCCACCGCGGCCAGGGTCAGCACCAGCGCCAGCGGGATGTTCCAGGCCTGCGACACCCGGCCGCCACGGGCCCCCAGCGAACGGGTGGCGAACCAGTAGCAGGCGCCGAAGGTGAAATAGGCCAGCGCGGTCAGCGGGATGTCCACGCCCTTGCCGTCCGCGCCGCTGGACGGTGGCAGGAACCACACGTTCAGGACGATCGGAATGCCGACCAGGGCCCAGGTGTACAGGCCGGTGGCGCGCAGCAGGCGGGTATGGCTGAGTCGTCCCAACATGGACGCAGTTTAGGGGCAATCATCGACTTCGGCCGCCCAACGAAAGTCATGCTGCCGGCCCCCGGCTCCACCCCGGCCGGTTCACGGACCGCTTACCCGGAAGCTGCCACCCTCCCGCCACAAATGCGATAATCCGCCGTCGGCCGCGCCGCGCGGCCCGCCCCGAACGAAAGCCTTCTGCAAGACCTCCCGCCCGGAGTTGAGTAATGTCGATTGTCATCCGCGACGTGCGCGAGCACGAGCTGGATTCCGTCCTAGCCCTGAACAACAATGCCGGACTGGCGATTCTGCCGCTGGATTCGGCCAAGCTTCACCGCTTCTACGAGCAGGCCGAATACTTCCGCGTCGCCGAACGCGACGGCAACCTGGCCGGTTTCCTGGTCGGCTTCGGCTCCCCGGCCGAGCATGACAGCAGCAACTTCGCCTGGTTCCGCGAGCGCTATCCGCAGTTCTTCTACATCGACCGCATCGTGGTCGCCAGCCGCCGTCGTGGCGGCGGTGTCGGCCGCGCGTTCTACGCGGACGTGCAGAGCTACGCCGAGCTGCGCTACCCGCAGCTGGCCTGCGAGGTGTTCCTGGATCACGGCGCCGACCCGGCGCTGCTGTTCCATGGCAGCTTCGGTTTCCGCGAGGTCGGCCAGAACCTGATGGCCGACGTCGACGTGCGCGCCAGCATGCTGATGAAGGAACTGTGCAGCTACCCGTGGGTGCAGGAAACCTACGGCGACGCCCTGCCCGACCTGCCCTGGGCCCGTACCCGCATGCTCGCCGCGGCGCGCGCCGAACGGCCGACCGGGACATGAGCGTGACCTCAGCGAACCTTGATTACGAACAGGCCGGCGAACTGAAGATCGGCCAGGTCGGCATCGCCAACCTGCGGGTCCGCACCCTGGATGTCGAACAACTGGTGCGCGAGATGCGCGAGCGGGTCGAGCGCGCACCCAAGCTGTTCGGCCGCGCCGCGGTCATCGTCGATTTCGGCGGCCTGATCCGCACCCCGGACGTGGACAGCGCGCGTGCGCTCATCGACGGCCTGCGCGGCGCCGGCGTCATCCCGGTGGCGCTGGCCTACGGCACCCGCGAGATCGAACAACTGGCCGAACAGCTCGGCCTGCCCCTGCTGGCCAAGTTCCGTGCCCAGTACGAGCGCGTGGACGCGGCCCCGCCCGCCCCCGCGCGCCCGGCGCCCGCCCCGGAACCGGCGCCCGCGCCCAAGCCCGCCACCGCGGCCAAGGCGGCGGCCAACGCAGGCAAACCGGGCCTGATGCAGAAGACCCCGGTGCGCTCGGGCCAGCAGCTGTACGCGGAGAATCGCGACCTGACCGTGCTCAACACCGTCGGCGCCGGCGCCGAAGTCATCGCCGACGGTTCCATCCACATCTATGGCGCCCTGCGTGGCCGTGCCCTGGCCGGCGCGCAAGGCAATACCGACGCGCGGATTTTCTGCCGCGAATTCCATGCCGAACTGGTCGCCATCGCCGGCCACTACAAGGTGATGGAGGAAGTACCCAAGGAACTGCGCGGCAAGGCCGTGCAGATCTGGCTGGACCAGGACCAACTCAAGATCGCCGCCCAGGACTGACGCGGCCCTACCTCACTAGAAGAACGACCAAGGAGAACACCATTGGCTGAAATCATCGTAGTCACGTCCGGCAAGGGCGGCGTCGGCAAGACCACCACCAGCGCCAGCATCGCCTGCGGCCTTGCCCGTCGCGGCAAGAAGGTCGCGGTCATCGACTTCGACGTCGGCCTGCGCAACCTCGACCTGATCATGGGCTGCGAACGCCGCGTGGTGTACGACTTCGTCAATGTCACCCAGGGCGAGGCCACCCTGAAGCAGGCGCTGATCAAGGACAAGCGTTTCGAGACGCTGTACGTCCTGGCCGCCTCGCAGACGCGCGACAAGGACGCGCTGACCAAGGAAGGCGTGGAGAAGGTGCTGAAGGACCTGGGCGACGACGGCTTCGACTACGTCGTCTGCGATTCGCCGGCCGGCATCGAGAAGGGCGCGTTCCTGGCGATGTATTTCGCCGACCAGGCAATCGTGGTGGTCAATCCGGAAGTGTCCTCGGTGCGCGACTCCGATCGCATCCTCGGCCTGCTGGATTCCAAGACCCGCCGCGCCGAGAACGGCGAGCCGCTGAAGGCCAACCTGCTGCTGACCCGCTACAGCCCCGCGCGCGTCGAAGGCGGCGAGATGCTGAGCATCAAGGACGTGGAGGAAGTGCTGGGCCTGAAGACCCTGGGCGTGATTCCCGAGTCCGGCGACGTGCTCAACGCCTCCAACAAGGGCGAACCGGTGATCCTGGATCTGGAATCGCCGGCCGGCCAGGCCTACGACGATACGGTCGCCCGCCTGCTGGGCGAGGAGCGCCCGCTGCGTTTCATCACCCTGGAGAAGAAGGGCTTCTTCAGCAAGCTGTTCGGAGGTTAAGGCATGGGTCTGTTCGATTTCCTGCGTACCAAGAAGAACACCGCCGAAACCGCCAAGAACCGCCTGCAGATCATCATCGCGCAGGAACGTTCCTCGCGCGGCGGTCCGGATTACCTGCCGCTGCTGCGCCGCGAGTTGCTGGAGGTGATCAAGAAGTACGTCAACGTGGACGCCGAGGCGGTCAAGGTCGACCTGATCAAGGACGGCGAACACGACGTGCTCGACATCTCGGTCGCCCTGCCGGAAGGCCAGGGCTGACCTGGGGCCTCGTCCCGAGCCGGCCCGCGCCGGGCCGGCTCATGCCATAGTCGGCAAACCTTCACCGCCAGGATTTCCGACGTGGATGCCCAATCGTTTTGCCGTTGCCGGCGTGGCTTGATCATGGTCACCGCGTTGTGGGCCACGACCGCGATGGCCCAGTCCGCTGCGCCGGCTCCGGATTCCCCGGCGCCGGAAGCCTCCGCCGGCACCCGGGCCGATCCCTGGCAGGCCGAGCAGGACAAGCGCATCGGTCTGGGCGATGAACTGCTGAAAAAAGGCCAGCCCGAAGCCGCCATCCGGGAGGCGTTCGATCCGGTCATCCAGGCCTACGAAGCGCGCTACGCGGGCGACGGCAAGATCTACTTCAGCTCCCGCGACTCCGCCGAGACCCCGATGTACCTGTTGGGGGTGGCCGCCGAACACGACCGCGGCGAGGGGCGCGGCGATGCCGTGGCGCTGGGGCCGACCTGGGCCCAAGGCTACTACGGCAAGGCCTACGCACTCATCGAACTGAACCGCTTCGACGAGGCCGCCACGGCGCTGGACCGGGCCCTGGAGCTCTCGCCGGCCAACTCGCAGTTCCTGACCGAACGCGGTTATGTGTACCGCGCCAGCCGCGAGTGGGACAAGATGCTGGCCAGCAACCAGGCGGCACTGGAGCATGCGCAGTTCACCCCGGAATCACTGCGCGAGGGCGTACGCGCACGCGCGTTGCGGGGTGCCGGCTATGCCCTGATCGAACTGGACCGGCTGGACGAAGCCGAACGTCATTTCCGCGATTCGCTGAAAATCGAACCCGAGAACCAGGTCGCCTTGGGCGAGCTGGATTACATCAAGCAGCTGCGCAAGAAAAAACCATGAACGCCCCCGCCCCGCCCTCCGCCGAACCCGAAGTCCTGCGCGTGCGTGATCGCGTGTTCGCCGATCTGGCGGAACTGCTGGCCTGCTACGGGCTGCGCCTGCATCACGTGGCCGACGGCGAGAAGATT
>NZ_JANJUE010000145.1 GCF_024710765.1 Pseudoxanthomonas sp. | reverse complement strand
GTCCAGGCAGTGAAGGCGCTGTCCGGGGTGTAGCCCAGATCGCGCGTGCCGTCCTGTGCCACGTTGGGCCCCTGCTTAACGGTGGCGTTCATCGTGGTGTAGCCGGCCGACACCGACCAGTCGTCGGTGATCTTGCCGACCGCCGACAGTTCTATGCCCTTCACGCGCTTGTCGCCGCCCTGGAAGGTCACGCCGTTTTCGGTGATCACTTCGTTGCTCACGTCAGTCTGAAACACCGCCAGGGTCAGCAGCAAATCGTCACCCAGCAGGTTCCACTTGCTGCCGACCTCGAAGGTCTTGGCCTTCTGCGGGTCATAGAGCGGATTGTTGGCGCTGTTGGCCGCGGGGCTCAGCTCCAGGGTGGCGCCGCCCGGGGGCTGCTGCGAGACCGCGTAGTTGGCGTAGACGCTGGCTACGTCGCCGGCCTTGTAGACCGCGCCGAGCTTCCAGTTGAACAGCGTGTCCTTGCTGTTCAGGCGCAGCGTGGTCAGCGTGCCGACCGGCGCGCCGTTGCAGGGCTGCGAGTTGTTGGCCGTGCAGGGCAGGTGGCCCAGGTAGTCGGTGTCGTAGCGATCGAAGCGGATGCCGCCGGTCAACAGCAGGGCGTCGGTCAGGTGGGCCGTGTCGAAAACGTAGAACGAGCTGGTGGTCGTCTTGGTGTCGGTATGGGCGCCGTTGCGGAACCAGGCCAGGCCGGTGGCGCCGTTCGGATCCGGGTTGTACAGATCAGCTGGCGTCCATGCGCCACGGGTGCCGTAGCGCCAGCCCTTCAGTTCTTCCCGGGCGATTTCGACGCCGGTGCTGAGGTTGTGCTCGACGCGGCCGGTGTTGAAATCCGCGCGCAGGTTCAACTGGTCGGTCAGGATGGTGTACTCCTGGTCCTTGAAGGTCGGCAGATTCCGATTGACCCGCCAGCCGTACGGATTGTTGATGTCCGGGATGGTCAGGGTCGGCGTGGCGCCGGTGGCGGTGACCATGAACGCGGTCAGCAGATAGTCCTGCTCGTTCTTGCCCCAGCGCGCCACGTTGGTCAGCTTCAGCTTGTCGGAGAAATCGTGCTCGAAGCGGAACGTGGCCATCTGCGCGGTCACGTCGTCATGATCGAAACGGGTGCCGTAGAAATTCTCGCGGTCCACGCGCGGCGCCAGGCCGATCCGCGGACGGCCGGGATCGGGCGAGGAATAGCCGGGCAGGCCGATCGTCGGCACGCCGCCATCGGGAACGTTGTCCTGCTTGACGTACATCAGGTTCAGGAAATAACGCGTATCGGTGCCCAGGCCGAACGCGAACGACGGCGCGATGCCCCAGCGCTTGTTGTTGACCTCGTCGCGGCCGATGACGTCGTTGTCCTGCGCCATCACGTTCACGCGTACCGCGCCGGTGGCGCCCAGGGTCTGGTTCCAGTCGGCGGTGACACGGCGCTGGTGGTCGGTGCCCACGGAAACCGACGCGCTGGTCGCGTTGCGCGCGAACGCCTGCTTGCTCACCAGATTGATGGCGCCGGTCGGCGCGCTGCGACCGTTGTCGGTGCCGGCCGGGCCCTTCTCCACTTCGATCTGTTCGACGTTGAAGACGTCGCGCGAGACCGAACCCAGATCGCGAACGCCGTCGACGAAGATGCTGCTGGAACTGTCGAAGCCGCGCATGAAAAGGGTGTCGCCGGTGGTGGTGTTGCCGTTCTCGCCGACGAAGAAGGTGCCGACGCCGGGGCTGTTGCGCAGCGCCTCGGTCAGGGTGGTCGCGCCCTGCTGGTTGAACAGGTCGCTGGTGATGATCTGGATCGTCTGCGGGGTGTCCTGCAGGGACTGGGTGAACTTGGGCGAGGCCAGCTTGTCGGCCTTGTACTGGCCCACCGACGTGCCCTCGACGTGCACTTCCGGCAGCGTGGTCGGGTCCGGCTTTGAGGTGTTGTCCGAAGCCACCTGGGCGGCGGCGGGCACCGCCAGCGCCAGGCTGGTGAGCAGGGTGGCGGTGGTCAGGCCGTTCGGCGAACGGAGCGCGGGAGTAGCGTGCTTGCGCGACTTGATCGGGTTCATGGGTGTTCTGCAGTTTGGGAAGGGATCCCCGTGGCGACAGGCGTCGGGGAGAAGGGCATGCGCGGGCTGGGCCGTTTCCGGAAGGAACGGCCGGGCTGGCTCAGGCGCGCGGAGGCGCGTGGCCGTGCGGAGGCAGGCAACCGTCGGGCCGGAAGCGGATCTCGCCGTCAATGACGGCCAGGTGCCGGCGGAATGGCATGGCGTGCCGCCGGGCAGGCATTGGCCCGGCGGTGGGATCGGACTCGCGATCCGGAAGCGGCTCGATGGCCATGAGCTCGGCCGGCGCGGGTGCCTGCCAGCCGGGTCGGGCATCCTCGCCCCCGTCACCGTTGTCGTCGACAGGGGCCATCAGGCCAGCCAAGGCCTCTTGGGCGGAGTCCTGGAGGATTTCCCCGGTGGCGGCGCTGGCGGCCTGCGCGAATGGAAGCAGTACCAGCCACGCCAGCGCCCACGACAGCAGCAGCGCCGGCCAGCAAGGGGCACGACGTCGGGCGCAGCGGGCACGAGGGACGGGAGGAGGGCGCAAGGGAGCGGGGCGGTTCAGCCGGATAACGAATTTATAATCTTAATGATAATTGTTCTCTTTCGCAAAGGGCCAAGCGCCGGGCGGGAACAAGCACGACAAAAAGGGCGGATTCCATGGAATCCGCCCTTCAGGGGGATGTCGCCTGGGATGCCGCTTGGCGGGAGGCTCAACCGCGGTCGTCGCGGGTCCACAGCCCGCCATGTTCCTGCTTGACCGGGAATTTGGGCACCGGCGAATAGGCCGGCGCGCACAGTGCGCGGCCGTCGCGGATATCGAACTTGGCGCCATGCAGGATGCACTCGATGGTGGCGTCCTCGCCGTCGTAGTTGCCGGAGGACAGTTCGAAATCCTCGTGGCTGCAACGATCCTCCAGCGCGTAGAAGTCGCCGTCGTAGTTCATCACCAGGATGGGCGTGCCGGTGACTTCATCGAAGACGGTGCGCATCTCGCCGGGCAGCATCTCGCCGAGCGCGCAGACAAAAGTCCAGTTCTCGCTCACAGCGGCTTCTCCAGTACCTCGAAACGCAGATCGTCGCGCTTGGGAATGCCGAAGCGCTCGTCGCCATACGGAAACGGCTTCTTGATGCCGGTGCGTGCATAGCCCCGGCGCTCGTAGAAGGCGATGAGTTCATCGCGGACATCGATGACCGACATCCGCATCGCCGGCTGCCGCCAGTCCTCGCGCGCCACGCGTTCGGCTTCGGCGATCATCGCCTTGCCCACGCCGCCGCCCTGGAGGTCCGGCCGGACCGAGAACATGCCGAAGTAGCCGGCGTCGTTCTCCACCGCCACGTGCGCACAGGCCAGCATCTGGCCATCCCGCTCGGCGATGAGGATGCGGCTCCGGGCCCGCTCGATGTCGTGCAGCAGGCCTTCGGGATCGATGCGCTGGCCATCCAGCAGATCGGCTTCGGTGGTCCAGCCCTGCTTGCTGACCTCGCCGCGGTAGGCCGAGGTGACCAGGCTGACGAGGGCGGGGATGTCCGCGGCGGTGGCGGTACGGAAGGTCAACGGGTTCATGCGCCGATCTTACGGAAAACCGCGCCCCTGCTGTAGGAGCGACGTCAGTCGCGACCGCATTGCCGGGACAACCGCTGGTCCACGGTCGCGACCGACGTCGCTCCTACGGGGATGCAGGCGATTCAGGCCAGCAGGCTGCGGGCTTTCTTCAGCGCGGCGGCGAAGGCTTCGATTTCGGCGTGGGTGTTGTAGAAGGCCAGCGAGGCCCGGCAGGTGGCCGGGATGCCGAAGTGGGCCATCAGCGGGTGGGCGCAGTGGTGGCCGGAGCGCACCGCGATGCCTTCAAGGTCCAGCAGGGTGGCCAGGTCGTGCGCATGCGCG
>NZ_JANJUE010000097.1 GCF_024710765.1 Pseudoxanthomonas sp. | reverse complement strand
AATGACTGAAGCATTTCTCGTCTTCGCGCTCGCCATCGCGCTGGGCTGGCCGCTGGGCCGTTACCTGGCGGCGGTGATGCGCGGCGCGCCGATGCGCGGCGACCGGCTGTTCGGCTGGATCGAAAAGCCGATCTACGCGCTGCTGGGTACGCGCCCGGAGCGCGGCATGAACTGGCGCGGCTATGCCGGCGCGTTCCTGCTCAGCAACCTGATCGTCGGCCTGATCACGTGGGTCATCTTCATGACCCAGGCGTGGTTGCCGTTCAATCCCGACGCCATCCCGAACATGCGCTGGGACACCGCGCTGCACACGATGGTGTCGTTCCTGACCAACACCAACCAGCAGCACTATTCCGGCCAGGTGCAGCTGTCCTACCTCTCGCAGATGACCGGCATCGTCGGTCTGCAGGTGGTCACGCCGATGATGGGCCTGGCGATGGTGGTGGCGACGCTGCGCGCGCTGTTCGGTGGTCGCAATCCCGCCGACACCATGCGGGAAGGCGGCGCGGACCCGACCGTCGAGCGCGTCGACGTCGGCAATTACTGGGCCGACGTGGTGCGCCCGACCGTGCGCTTCATGCTGCCGCTGTGCCTGCTGTGGACGCTGCTGCTGACCACCCAGGGCGTGCCTTCCACGCTCGCGGCCGGCCCGGTGGCCACGCCGGTGGACCGCTCCGCCGGCATGACGGAGCAGAAGATCCCGCTGGGACCGGTCGCGGCGATGGTCGCGGCCAAGCAGCTCGGCTCCAACGGCGGGGGCTGGTACGGCCCCAACAGTTCGGTGCCGCTGGAGAATCCGACCCCGCTGTCCAACCTCCTGGAAACCCTGGGCATCCTGTTGATCCCGGTGTCGGTGGTGTTCATGGTCGGTGCGTTCACCGGCCGACGGAAATTCACCGCGCTGGTGTTCGGCAGCATGATGCTGATGTCGGTGGTGTCCACCGGCGCGGCGATCTGGTCCGAGGCGCATTCGGCTACCGCCGCGGACCCGGCGTTGATGGAAGGCAAGGAAGTGCGGCTGGGCGCCGACGCGTCCGCGCTGTGGGCGGCGGTCACGACCCAGGTCAACAACGGATCGGTCAACGCCATGCACGACTCGTTGGCGCCGCTGACCGGGCTGGTGACGCTGGTCAACATGCTGGTCAACGCGATCTGGGGCGGAGTGGGCTGCGGCCTGCAGCAGTTCATCGTGTACCTGCTGCTGAGCGTGTTCCTGGCTGGGCTGATGACCGGACGCACGCCGGAACTGTTCGGCCGCAGGATCGAAGCCGGCGAAGTGCGCTGGCTGGCCCTGCTGATCCTGCTGCAGCCGCTGGTGGTGCTGGGACTGACCGCGATCACGCTGGCGGTGCCTTCGATCACCGGGAACTCGAATCCCGGCTTCCACGGCATCAGCCAGGTGTTCTACGAGTACACCTCCGCCTTCGCCAACAACGGTTCCGGTTTCGAGGGCCTGGGCGACGCGACCTACTGGTGGAACCTGAGCTGCGTGGTGGCGCTGGCGCTGGGCCGCTTCCCGGCGTTGATCATCCCGCTGCTGGTCGCCGCCCGCATGGCGGGCAAGCGCCGCGCCGCCGAGTCGGCCGGCACCCTGCACATCGAAACACCCACTTTCGCGCTGACCCTGGTGGCCGTGGTCGTGATCCTCACCGTGCTGCAGTTCATGCCGGCGCTGGTGCTGGGACCGATCGCCGATCACCTGTCGCTGGCGGCGCACTGAGAGCACTCCCATGACGACGATTTCTTTCCAGGAAAAAACCCGCCGGGATCATCCGGCGCTGATGGATGGCGCGGCCTTCCGCGCCGCCCTGCGCGATGCCTTCCTCAAGCTGGCGCCGCGGCACTTGATCCGCAGCCCGGTGATGGCGGTGGTGATGGGCGGAACCCTGCTGTCGGCGGTGATCACGCTCGCCGGCCTGGCGCCCGTCGGATTCGGCGGGGCGGTGACGGTGATCCTGTTCGTGACCGTGCTGTTCGGCAATTTCGCCGAAGCGGTGGCCGAGGCGCGCGGACGCGGCCAGGCGGCGTCGCTGCGGCGCGCGCGCAAGGACCTGGTGGCGCGGCGGGTGGACACCGCGCTGGGCGGGACGGAGACCCGCATTCCGGCGGCCGAACTGCGCCCCGGCGACTATGTCATCGTGTCCGCTGGCGAGCAGATTCCCGCCGACGGCGAGATCATCCGTGGACTGGCGACCATCAACGAATCGGCGGTCACCGGCGAATCCGCGCCGGTGCTGCGCGAGGCCGGCACGGATCGCTCCGGCGTGATCGGTGGAACCAAGGTGCTGTCCGACGAGATCGTGGTGAAGATCACCGCCGAGCCCGGGCACAGCTTCCTGGATCGGATGATTGCGCTGGTGGAGGGCGCCAACCGCCAGAAGACCCCCAACGAGGTCGCGCTGACCCTGTTGCTGGCGGCGATGACGCTGACCTTCCTGATCGTGGTGGCGACGCTGCCGGCGATCGGCGCCTTCGTGGGGGTGAAGGTGGACCCGCTGCTGCTGATCGCGCTGCTGGTGTGCCTGATTCCGACCACCATCGGCGGCCTGCTGCCGGCAATCGGCATCGCCGGCATGAACCGCGCGCTGTCGGCCAACGTGCTGGCCAAGTCCGGCAAGGCGGTGGAAGTGGCCGGCGACGTGGACGTGCTGCTGCTGGACAAGACCGGCACCATCACCCACGGCGATCGCCAGGCCACCGCGTTCCATCCGCTGGCCGGCATCGACAGGGCCCAACTGCGCGACGCCGCGCTGCTGGCCTCGCTGGCCGACCCGACCCCGGAAGGCAAGTCGATCGTGCGGCTGGCGCGCGAACAGGGCTGCACGCTGGCCGAACCGGAGCGGGCGACCTACCTGCAGTTCACCGCGCAGACCCGCATGTCCGGCGTGGACGTGGAGGGGCGGAGCATCCGCAAGGGCGCTGGCGACGCCATCGGCCGGCACGTGCAGGCGCAGGGCGGCGACGTGCCGAACGAACTGGCCGCGCGCATCGAGCAGGTCGCCCGCGGCGGCGCCACCCCGCTGGTGGTGTCCGAGGGCCGGCACGTGCTCGGCGTGGTGGAACTGTCGGACGTGGTCAAGCACGGCATCAAGGAGAAGTTCGCCCGCCTGCGCGCGATGGGCATCCAGACCGTGATGATCACCGGCGACAATCCGCTGACCGCCGCCGCGATCGCCGCCGAGGCCGGCGTCGACGACTACATCGCCGAGGCCCGGCCGGAAGACAAGCTCGCGCGTATCCGCCGCGAACAGGCCGCCGGCAAGCTGGTGGCGATGGTCGGCGACGGCACCAACGACGCGCCGGCGCTGGCGCAGGCCGACATCGGCCTGGCGATGAATTCCGGCACCCAGGCCGCCAAGGAAGCCGGCAACATGGTCGACCTGGATTCGGATCCGGCCAAGCTGCTGGCGGTGGTGGAAGTGGGCAAGCAGCAGCTGATCACCCGCGGCGCGTTGACCACCTTCTCGCTGGCCAACGATGTCTCCAAGTACTTCGCCATCCTGCCGGCGCTGTTCGCCGCCGCGCTGCCGCAGATGGCGGCACTGAACGTGATGCACCTGTCCAGTCCCGCCAACGCGGTACTGGCGGCACTCATCTTCAACGCCCTGATCATCCCCGCGCTGATTCCGCTGGCCCTGCGCGGCGTACGTTTCCGTCCCGCTTCGGCCACCGTGCTGCTGCGCCGGAACATGCTGATGTACGGCGTGGGCGGCGTGCTGCTGCCGTTCGTTGGCATCAAACTGATCGACATGGCGCTCTCGCTCGTGACCGGCGCCTGAGGACACCCGACATGCAATCTCCCGTGAGCTACAAAATCGTCGCCTCCCCGAACATCGCCCGCGCGGCGCTGTGGCGGCCCTCCATCGGCCTGGCGCTGGTGTCGCTGCTCGGCTTCGGCCTGCTGTATTCGCTGGCCGGCACCGGCCTGGGGCGCGGCCTGTTTCCCGCGCAGGCGACCGGCTCCATCGTCTCGGTCGAGGGCCGCGCGATCGGTTCGGCGCTGGTGGCGCAGCCTTTCGCCGACGCGCGCTACTTCCAGCCGCGTCCCTCGGCGGCCAATTACGACCCGATGGCGACGGCCGGCAGCAACCAGTCGCGCGGCAATCCGGATCTGCGCAGGCGCATCGACCAAGCGCGCGTGGCGGTGGCCGCGCGCGACGGCATCGCGCCGGCCGACGTGCCCGCCGATCTGATCACTCAGTCCGGTGGCGGCCTGGATCCGCACGTCAGCCCGCGCGGCGCCGAGGTGCAGATTGCCCGCGTCGCCGGCGCGCGCGGCCTGCCGCCTTCCACCGTGGCCGAACTCGTGCGGCGGAACACCGAATCGCCGCAGCTCGGCATGCTCGGCGAACCCCGGGTCAACGTCCTGCGCCTGAACCTGGCGCTGGACGCGCTGCCGTCCGCCGCGCAACAGGCACAATAGCCGCATGACCGACGCCCGCAGCCGCCAAGCCGACGCCCTGATCGACGGCCTGCACCGGGAGGCCGGCGGCCGCCTGACCATCTTCCTCGGCGCGGCGCCGGGCGTGGGCAAGACCTACACGATGCTTTCGCGCGCGCGGGAAATGCGCAAGCAAGGCGTGGACGTGGTGATCGGCGTCGTCGAGACCCATGGCCGCAGCGAGACCGCCGCGCTCACCGAGGGGCTGGAGGTGGCGCCGCGCAAGCGGGTCGGTTACCAGGGGCGCTGGCTGGACGAAATGGATCTGGACGCGCTGCTGGCGCGCCGGCCCAAGGTCGCGCTGGTCGACGAACTGGCCCACCGCAACGCGCCGGGCAGCCGCCACGAGCGTCGCTGGCAGGACGTGATGGAGCTGCTGGAAGCCGGCATCGACGTCTACACCACCATCAACATCCAGCATCTGGAAAGCCTCAACGACGTGGTCCACCGGATCACCGGCGTGCGGGTCAGCGAGACCGTGCCGGACGCGGTGTTCGACCGCCTGCGCGACATCGTGCTGGTGGATCTGCCGCCGCGCGAACTGATCGAGCGCCTGCACCAGGGCAAGGTCTACCTGCCGGATCAGGCCGCGCAGGCGTTGCAGGCGTTCTTCTCGCCGTCCAACCTGATCGCCCTGCGCGAGCTGGCCATGCAGACGGTGGCCGATCGGGTCGACAACGATCTGCGCGACACCCGCACCGCGCGGGGCCTGCCCGGCATGGCCCTGCGCCGCCGGGTGCTGGTGGCGATCGACGGCATGGGCCAGTCCGAATACCTGGTGCGGGTCGCGCGGCGACTGGCCGAACGCCGCGATGCGCCGTGGACCGTGGTCACCGTGCAGGCGCGCGAAGCGGGCGAAGCGGTCCAGCTGGAACTGGATCGCGCGTTCGCGCTGGCGCGGCGGCTGGGCGCGCAGACCGAGGTCGTGCACGGCAACAGCATCGCCGACGCGCTGCTCGATCACGCGGCGCAGATCGGCGCGTCCACCCTGGTGCTGGGGCGCACCCGCGAGCGCCCGGTGGCGCGGATGTTCAACCGCACCCTGACCCAGCAGCTGCTGCAGCGCGCCGCGCACTACGAACTAGTCATCATCAACACGCCGGAAGCGCGCGCGCGTTCGCGCCGGCGCTGGAACCGCGCCGACCTGCCGGTACTGCGCCACGATCTGCTGTTCGCAGTGATCGCGGCGGTGCTGGCGGTGGGCGTGTCCTGGCTGATCGAACGCTGGACCGGCATCGACGATCTGTCGATGGTGTTCATCGTGGCGGTGGTGCTGGTGGCGACCCGGACCCGGATGGCGGCGGCGGTGGTGGCCGCGCTGCTGAGCTTCCTGGCCTACAACTTCTTCTTCATCGACCCGCGCTTCACCTTCAACATCGGCGCCTCGCAGGGCGTCACCACCGTGTTCCTGTTCCTGCTGGCCGCGCTGGTCGCCGGCCGGCTGGCCTCGCGCCTGCGCATGCAGGTGCTGGCATTGCGCGCCGCCAACGCGCATGCCAATGCGTTGCAGATGCTCGGCCGGCAGCTCACCAGCGCGGCCGATCTGGGCCAGGTGCTGGCCGCCGGCCGCGATGCGCTCGCCACCGCGATGGACGCGGATGCATGGTTGCGCTGGAACGGCGAGGTCGCCGCGTCGAACGGCGTGGTGCTGGAAGGCAAGGATCTGGCCGCCGCCGATTGGGCGCAGCAGCACGCGCAGGCCACGGGCCGCTTCACCGATACCCTGGCCGGATCCGCGTGGTGGTTCCTGCCGCTGCGCGACGCGCGCGGAGTGATGGGCGTGGCCGGCGTGCGTTTCCCGCGCGGGCTGGCACGGCTGGCGTTCGAACAGCGGCGGATGGCCGAGGCGATGGCCGACGACATCGCCCAGGCCGCGTTGCGCACCCGGCTGGTCGCGGATCTGGAAGGCGCGCGCATCACCGGCGAGACCGAACGGTTGCGCTCGGCGCTGCTGTCGTCGGTTTCGCACGACCTGCGCTCGCCGCTGGCCTCGATGATCGGTTCGGCCAGCAGCCTGGCCAGTTACGCCGACGCCATGGACGCGGAGGATCGCAAGGCGCTGCTGGACACCATCCAGCGCGAGGGCGAGCGGCTGGATCGCTACATCCAGAACCTGCTCGACATGACCCGGCTGGGTCACACCGGCCTGACCCTCAACCGCGACTGGATCAACGTCGACGAATTGATCGGATCGGCGGTCGGCCGATTGCAGCGCTACCAGCCGGACGTGCAGCTGCACACCCGCATCGCCGCCGATCTTCCGCCGATCTGGGTGCATCCGGCGCTGGTCGAACAGGCGGTGTTCAACGTGCTGGAGAACGCGGCCAAGTTCTCGCCGCAGGGCGAACCGGTCGAGGTCGAGGCGCGCCTGGTCGACGAACAACTGCGCATCGACGTGCGCGATCGCGGCCCGGGCATTCCGGAGCAGGAACGCAGCCGCATCTTCGACATGTTCTACAGCGTGGAGCGCGGTGATCGCGGACGCCAGGGCACCGGCCTGGGCCTGACCATCTGCCAGGGCATGGTCGGCGCGCACGGCGGCAGCGTGGAGGCGCTGCCCGGGCCGGATGGCCGCGGCACCACGATCAGGATTACGCTTCCCCTCCTGCATCCCTGAGTTCCGCCGGTCCCGCCTTGAATCCCGCCGACAATCCGGTTCCGTCCGCGCCCCCGGTCCGCATCCTGGTGGTCGACGACGAACCGCAGATCCGCAAGTTCCTCGACATCAGCCTGCGCGCCCAGGGCTATCGGGTGCTGCTGGCCGAAGACGCCGCGTCCGGACTGGCCACGCTGGTCTCCGTCGGCGCCGATCTGGTGATTCTCGACATTGGCCTGCCGGACCGCGACGGCCACGAGGTGCTGCGCGAGATACGCGGTTTCTCGCAGGTGCCGGTGATCATGCTGACCGTGCGCGCGGGCGAACAGGAGAAGGTCGCCGCGCTCGATGCCGGCGCCAACGACTACGTGACCAAGCCCTTCGGCGTGCAGGAACTGATGGCGCGCATCCGCGGCCTGCTGCGCACCCAGGCCGCCGCGGTCACGGAAGCGCCGGTAGTGTTCGACGATGGCCATCTGCATGTCGATCTGGCCCGGCGCGAGGTGTTCCGCGACGGCGAACCGCTGGCGCTCAGTCGCAAGGAATTCGCCCTGCTGTCGCTGCTGCTGCGCCATGCCGGCCGGGTGGTGACGCAGCCGCAGCTGCTGCGCGAACTGTGGGGTCCGACCCACCAGCAGGACACCCACTACCTGCGCATCCTGGTCGGCAAGCTGCGCCAGAAGATCGGCGACGACGCGTCCGCGCCGCGCTACATCGCCACCGAACCGGGCGTGGGCCTGCGCTTCATCGACGGCGCGCATTGACGATGCGAAGGCGGTACGCATATCCCGTGCGATGAAGCGCGGGGCGCATGAGTCCGCGGGTCAGGGCCGCCGTTCCAGCCGCAGCAGGCGCCCGTCGTCCTCGTCGGTCAGCAGATAGAGCGTGCCATCGGGCGCCTGCTTCACGTTGCGCAGGCGGGTGCCGGTGAGCAGCGGCTCCTCGCCGAGGATGCGATTGTCCTCCACGTCCAGTCGCAGCAGGCTGCCGGTCGACAACCCCGCCAGGATCAGATCGCCACGCCATTCCGGGAATTGCGAACCGCTGTAGACCACCAGGCCGGTGGGCGCGACCGTGCGGTCCATCCACGTCCAGGCCGGCGCGGTGTAGATCGCGCCCGGCAATGTCTGCGGGCGGTAACCCACGGTGCGGTAGCGACCCGAGGTATGCACCGGCCAGCCGTAGTTGGCGCGCGCTCGCAGCACGTTGACCTCGTCGCCCCGGTGCGTGCCGTGTTCGGACATCCAGATGCGCCCACCGTCCGGCGCCTGTGCCAGGCCCTGCGCGGCACGGATGCCCAGCGCATAGAGTCCGGGCACCGCACGCGCGCCGAAATCCGGATTGCCGGGCGCGGGTTCGCCATCCAGGGTGAACCGGTAGATCTTGCCGCGCCGATCCGTGGGATCCTGCGCCACCGGCAAGGGCGGGTTGTCGCCTTCGCGGAAATGGCGCTCGCCGACGGTCAGGTACAGGTGGCGCTGGCGGTCGATCAGCAGGCCGCCGCCGTAGTGGAAGCGTTCGCTCGAACGCGGCGTGGCCTCGAACAGTGAACGCACCTCGGCCAACCGGTCGTCGACCAGGTGCGCGGTGGCCAGCCGGGTGGTGACGCCGTCCGTGCCCTGCGAGGCGTAGGTGAAATAGATGCGCCGGCTGCTGGCGAAGTCCGGATGCAGCACCACGTCGAAAAGGCCGCTGTTGTCGCCGCGCCCCTGGAAGGTGCCGACGAGATCATCGGGCATGCCGGTGATCGGGTGTTTCGTGCCATCCGGTTCGATGCGGACGAATCCCCCTTCCTTCTCGCTCACCAGGAAATTTCCCCCGGGCAAGAACGCCATCGACCAGGGGCGCTTGAGTCCGGTGGCGACCGGGACGGTTTCCACCTGGGCGGTGGCCATGCCCGCCGCCAGCATCAGTTCGAACAGCATCGCGGTTTCCTTTGCTATGGTGCCTCGCCGTCCCTGCCGGACGCGCGTCGGAGGGGAGGAGGTCCTGCCCGTGTCGTCGATCAGGCTAGCCGTCGCCACGGCACCCGGGCGCGCATTTGCGCCGGAACGTTTTCAATGCGCGACGAACCGAGTCGTGCGGGTGAGGCAGGCCTGTTCCGTCACCTATGCTGTCCGCAGGATTTCACCCCATACGCCATGAGTCCGGACCCCGCCTTGCCCCGCCCGTCGAATCCCTCTCCGCCACAAGGCGACACGCCATCCGCATGGCCGGTTGGCGGCCTGTTCTGGTGGCTGCACGCGGGCGGTTGGGGAGGCGTGTTCCTGGTCAACTACTTTTCCGCTCTCGCCAACGGCAAGCCGGCCGAATACTGGACCGTGCTGTTCGCGGTGGCGGCGACCGGATTCCTGGGCACGCTCGGCTTGCGCCAGCTGCTGCGTGCCTGCGCCGACCAGCCACCGGCGCGGGTGGCGCTGTTGATGATCGTGCCGGTGCTGCTGACCGCTGCGGCGATGGCGCTCGCCTACAAGCTGGTCACCGACCTGGAATGGTGCCAGGCCTGCCTCCCGTTCACCCGGTTCGGGTACTTCAGCTACCTCATCAGCCAGTTGTACGTGGTGGTGGGTTGGGTCAGCCTCTATCTGGTCATGACCACCTGGCGCAAATTGCGCATGCAGACCGAGGCGGCGCTGGCCGCGACCGCGATGGCGCACCAGGCCCAGTTGAAGATGCTGCGCTACCAGTTGAACCCGCATTTCCTGTTCAACACCCTCAACGCGATCTCCACCCTGGTGCTCGACCGCGACAACGCCACCGCCAACCGGATGGTGCAGGGACTCAGCGCGTTCCTGCGCCACTCGCTCGACGCGGACCCCATGCAGCGGGTGACCCTGAAACAGGAACTGGACGCGATCGGCCTGTACCTGGATATCGAGAAGACCCGCTTCGCCGAACGCCTGCGCGTGGATGTGCAGGTGGAGCCGGCCTGCTGGTCCGCGTTGCTGCCGAGCCTGCTGCTGCAGCCGCTGGTGGAGAACGCCATCAAGTACGCGGTCGCCAAGCGGGTGGAAGGCGGCACGATTGGCCTGCGCGCCGCGCTCGAGGGCGAGCATCTGCGTCTGTCGGTCACCGACGACGGCCCGGGATGGGCCGCGCTTGGTCAGGGCGGCGTGCCGCCGGACAGCGCACCGCGTGGCAACCGGGTGGGGCTGGCCAATACCCGCGATCGGCTGCGCGTGCTCTATGGGGAGCAGCAGGGTTTTGATCTGCGCAATCGCCCGGAAGGGGGCTTCGAGGTGACCATGATCCTGCCATTCGAAACCGCGGGCGCGCCCAGGGAATGAGCATGTCGAAGACCCGACGGGACAGGATGATCCGGACCCTGATCGCCGACGACGAACCGCTGGCGCGGCGCGGGCTGGAACTGCGGCTGGCCGGTGAGGCCGATATCCGCATCGTCGATCAGGTCGGTGACGGCGCGGCGGCGGTGCGCGCGGTGTCGACGCATGCACCGGATCTGCTGTTCCTGGACGTGCAGATGCCGGGGCTCGACGGCTTCGCCACCCTGCGCGCGATTCCGGCGCAGCAGATGCCGCTGGTGGTGTTCGTCACCGCCTACGATCACTACGCGCTCAACGCATTCGAATCCAATGCGATCGACTATCTGCTCAAGCCGGTGGACGACAGTCGGCTGCACCAGGCGTTGTTCCGCGTGCGCGAAGCCCTCGATCGGCGCGAGGCCAGCGATCACCGCGCCCGGCTGCTCGGGCTGCTGGGCGCGCTCAGCGGGCGCCCGGCGCTGAGCCTGGACGAGGCGCTGGAAGCTGGCGGTGCGCACGAACTGCGGGATCCGGACGCACCTCTGGCGATCCGCGACGGCGCCCGCACCGTACGGCTCCCGCGCGCCAGCATCCGCTGGGTCGATGCGGCCGGCGACTACCTGTGCATCCATACCGATCACGAAACCCACGTGCTGCGTGCGAGCCTCGGGCAACTGGAGAGGCGCCTGGATCCGGCGCGCTTCCCGCGTATCCACCGCTCGACCCTGATCAACGCGGCGCGGGTCAGCTCGCTGCGTCCGCATCTCAACGGCGAGTATTTCCTGACCCTGGACTGCGGGCAGGAACTCAAGCTCTCGCGCAGCTATCGCGATCGGCTGGCCCTGTTCAAGTGAACCGTCGCGCGTCGCGGCGGTTGCGCCGAAGCGTGCGAAATCCGCGGTGGGCGGGATTGTCCGAACGTGCGCCGCCGGCCAATCTCTGGCTGGAAATTCCTCGGAGATCTGCAATGAACCAGTACCGGTTTCGCGGCCTGTTCGCGGGCGCCTTGATCCTCCTTGCAACCAGCGTGCCGGCACCGTCCGCGGATGCGCAGGCGGCCCCGACGGCGGCGGCGCAGGATCCCGCCGCGCAGGCGGGCATGCGCCAGGCGATCAATCACTACTTCCGCGGGCAGGCCACCGGCGACGCCTCCCACATGCGCCGCGCGTTCCTGCCGAGTGCGCGGATAGAGAGCGTGCGTGACGGCAAGGTCACCTCGCTGACCCTCGACGAATTCTGCGCATTCTTCAAGGGTCAGCCGGCGGCCAACGAAGCCTCGCGCGTGCGGACCGTCGACTTCATGGACGCCTCGGGCAGCGCCGGCACCGCCCGGATCACGCTGGATCATGGCGCCATGGTGATCACCGACTACTTCCTGCTGCTGAAGGTCGGCGATGAATGGAAGATCGCGAACAAGATCTCCCATTTCGGCCGCAGGGAGGGCGCGGCGGGATGATGCGCGGGAAATCCGGAATGCGCCTGCTTGGCGCGCTGCTTTGCCTTTCGGCGGCGGTGTCGACTCCCCCCGCCAGCGCCGACGAACCCGCCCGTCGCGGCGCCGTCGAGGCGATCCGCGAAGTGGACGCCCGCTGGTCCGAGGATCTCTTCGCCGGCCGCCTGGATCAGGTGATGGAGAACTACGACGACAACGCGGCGTTCCTGGTCCATGGCAGCCCGATCATCCGCGGCAAGCCGGCGATCCGCGCGTGGTTCAGGGAGCGCCTGGACACACCCGGCTACTCGGCGCGTTTCCGGCCCACCGAGATCATCGTCGCGGCCTCGGGCGAGATGGCCTACGAACTGGGAGAATTCGAGGCCACGGTCCTGTCCGACGGCAAGCGGATGCGGGTCAAGGGCAAGCACCTGGTCACCTGGAAATGGAACGGATCCCGTTGGCTGGTCACCGCCGAATCCATCAACACCGATGGCCCGCCCGTCGCCGGATAGGCGAATGGGGGACCGTTCGGATGGCGGAATGCAGGGTGCGGGAGCGGGGAGGCGGTCCAGCCATTGACGGATCCGGGCGATAATGCGGGGCGTGGATGGCCTGCGGGCCTGATGCCCGCTTCCCGTCGCCTTCCGTCAAAAAGCCCGGAACCCCCGCAATGCAGTCCCCCGAAACACCCGTCCCGACGGGGCCACGGCCCCGCAGCCCGCATATTCAGGAGGGCGTGACCCTGTCCGTCGCCCCGATGATGGACTGGACGGATTCACACTGCCGGGTGTTCCATCGCCTGCTGTCGCCGCACGCGCGGCTGTACACCGAGATGGTCCACGCGCAGGCGGTGATTCATGGGGATCGGGATCGCCTGCTGGGTTTCGATCAGGGCGAACATCCGGTCGCGCTGCAACTGGGCGGCAGCGAGCCGGAGTTGCTGGCGCGCGCCGCGCGCATCGGCGGGGAATGGGGTTACGACGAAATCAACCTCAACGTCGGCTGTCCTTCCGATCGCGTGCAGGCCGGCCGGTTCGGTGCCTGCCTGATGAAGGAGCCGGCGCTGGTGGCCGACGGCGTGGCCGCGATGATCGCCGCGGTCGCCATCCCGGTGACCGTCAAATGCCGGCTGGGCGTGGACGAACTGGAGGACTACGATCGCTTCCGCGCTTTCGTCGACACCGTCGCCGATGCCGGCTGCACGACGTTCTTCGTGCATGCGCGCAAGGCCTGGCTGCAGGGGCTGTCGCCGAAGGAGAACCGCGAGATTCCGCCGCTGCGCTACGAATGGGCCTACCAGCTCAAGCAGGAACGCCCGGACCTGGCCATCGCCGTCAACGGCGGCATCGCCAGCGAGGCGGATGCGCAGGTCCATCTCCGCCATAGCGATGGCGTGATGCTCGGACGCGCCGCCTACCACGAGCCCTACCTGTTGCATGTGCTGGAAGCGGCGTTGTGGGGCGCGCCACTGCGCAGTCGCGCCGAACTGCTGCGTGCGCTGCGTCCCTACGTCGAAGCGCGGCTTGCGGCCGGCGTGGCGCTCAAGCACATCACCCGCCATGTCCTGGGCCTGTTCCATGGCCAGCCGGGCGGACGCGTGTTCCGCCAGATCCTCAGCGAGGGCGCGCACCGGCCCGGCGCGGACTGGACGCTGGTCGAGCAGGCCCTGGCGGCGACCGAATCGCGCCTGCAGCCGGCGGCCTGAGCGTGTCCGGCCCGCTGCCGACGCGTGACTGCCAGGCGTTCCTGCGCATCGCGCGCGCCGCCGCAACGGACTTCGGACCCGCCACCGCGCGAGCGGCCTTCCTGGTGACCCCGGAAGGCTTCGGCCGCGCCGAACAGTCCGCGGCCGACAACCGCTACATGGCGCAGGCCGCGGGCTTCGACGCGGACGCGGCGCTGGCCGAGCACCGCGCGTTGCAGCGCGCCCTTTCCAGCGAATTGCCTGTGGTCTCGTTCGCCGGCGATCCGGCGACCCCGGACGCGGTGTTTCCCAACAACGTGTTCGCGACCGTGCCCGGGCGCCTGATCGTCGGCCGCATGCGCCACGAGGTCAGGCAGCGCGAAGCGGCGCGCGCGGATATCCGGAACTTCTTCCGCGACGTCCTCGGCTACCGGGAACAGGATCTCTCCACCCAGCCGCACCCGTGCGAACTGACCGGCGCGCTGGTCATCGATCGCGCGCGCGGGTTGGGCTTCTGCGGACTGTCCGAACGCTGCGACGAGGCCGGCGCGGCGCTGATGCACCGGGCCTTCGGCCTGCGTGCCACCCTGGTGTTCGATCTGGCGCCGGGTGAGTACCACACCAACGTCGTGCTGGCGGTCCTGGCCGGGCGGGCGGCCTTGTTCTCGCCAACGGGGGTCGCCGATGCGGAAATTCCGGCGGTCCTGACCGCGCTGTATGGAGCATCGGCCATCCCGCTGTCGCCGGACGAGCAGGCGGGGTTCACCGCCAATGCGATCGCCCTGCGCCAAGACAGCGTATGGATGAGCAGCCGGGCGTCGGAAGCGCTGTCGGCCATGACGCGCCGTCGACTCGAAGACGACGCCGGCTTCACGGTCCGGGACGTCCCGCTGGCGGCGATCGAGGCCGGTGGAGGCTCGCTAAGGTGTTGTGTCGGCGAGATTTTCTGAGCGTTCCGTTAGCTGAACGGCGCCGCCAGGCTTGTGGATAAGTTCAGACCGGATTCACTGCCCGGAGCCAAGACTTTGCGTCCATTGGTCTAGAAGTGGTTTCGGCTTCCGTTCAGTTTGGGAAGCCCAGATCCGTTACGATTCCGTTATGCATCGCACACTTTCTTCCATCGCTTTCGTGGCACTGCTGGCCCTGGCCGGCGTGACGGTCGTGGCCGATGCCCGGGCACAGGCCCAAGGCCAGGATCAGGGCCGGGGAAACGATGATCGTGGCGAACGCCAGGCTCCGCGCGAACGCGGATTTCCCCGCTCCGGCGACGCCCGTGACAACAACCACAATTCGCTGTCCGATTCCGTGCGCCGCGCCCAGCGCGAGCCGGGTATCCGCGTGCTGAGCGCCGAACGTGTGCCGTTCGACGGCCGCGACATCAATCGCATGAAAGTGATCGATGAGCGGGGCCGCGTGCGTTACATGGACGATGCCGGCGGCAGTCGCCGCCGCACGCCGTCGCGTGGGGGAGAAAGCGAACAGGCGCCCGCGTCTGCACGTGGTGATAACCCACCTCAACCGTAGTCTTACGTAGAATCAACTCGTAAGCTCGAGGCGGTCCAGAAGCCGCCCGCATTCCAAGGAGAGTCCATGCGTATCTTGCTGGTCGAAGATGAAGCCCCCCTGCGCGAAACCCTGGCCGCCCGCCTGAAGCGCGAGGGTTTTGCCGTCGACGCCGCCCAGGACGGCGAGGAAGGCCTGTACATGGGCCGCGAAGTCCCGTTCGACGTGGGCATCATCGATCTCGGCCTGCCCAAGATGTCCGGCATGGAACTGATCAAGGCCCTGCGCGACGAGGGCAAGAAATTCCCGATCCTGATCCTGACCGCCCGTTCCAGCTGGCAGGACAAGGTCGAAGGCCTGAAGCAGGGCGCCGACGACTATCTGGTCAAGCCGTTCCACGTCGAGGAACTGCTGGCGCGCGTCAATGCGCTGCTGCGGCGCGCCGCCGGCTGGAGCAAGCCGACCCTGGAGTGTGGTCCGGTCGCGCTGGATCTGGCCGCGCAGACCGTCAGCGTCAACGGCAGCAACGTCGACCTGACCAGCTACGAGTACAAGGTGCTCGAATACCTGATGATGCATGCCGGTGAACTGGTCTCGAAGGCGGATCTGACCGAGCACATCTACCAGCAGGACTTCGATCGTGACTCGAACGTGCTGGAGGTCTTCATCGGCCGCCTGCGCAAGAAGCTGGATCCGGAAGGCGAACTGAAGCCGATCGAGACGGTGCGCGGTCGCGGCTACCGCTTCGCGATCCCGCGCACCAACGAGGCTTGATGGCGTCCCCGGCGGACGCCGAGCCCTCGGCCAGGCCGCGGCGTGCGCCGTTCGACGGCTGGCGCCCACGGTCGTTGCGTGCCCGCCAACTGCTGGCCGCCAGTCTCGGACTGGTGGCCTTTCTCGCTTTGGCGGGCTATGCGCTGGACCGGGCCTTCATCGCCACCGCCGAGGACAACCTGCGCCAGCGCCTGAAGGCGTACGCGCTCAAGTACACCGACGAAATCGACTTCACCCGCGGCGGCGCGCTGATTCCGCCGTTCGATACGCCGGATCCGCGCTTCGATATGCCCGACAGCGGACTGTATGCGGAAGTGATCCTGCCCAATGACCGCTGGGGCTCGAATTCCACCCTCGGTCCGGTGCTGCCGGCTTCGCCGATGCTGGGGCCGCTGGAGGAAGCCTTCGACGGTCCGGTCACCTTCCGCCGCGCCGATGGCAGCGAAAGCCAGGTCTATCGCTATGGCGTGGGCTTCGTCTGGGCCGAGCGCGGCCCCGAGGCCGAATTCCCCTACAGCATCTACATCCTCGAGGATGCGCAGGCGCTCAACGCGCAGATGCGGGTGTTCCGCGGTGCGTTGTGGGTGTACCTGGGCAGCGCCGGCTTCATCCTGCTACTGCTGCAGATGGCGGTGCTGCGCTGGAGCCTGCGTCCACTGCGGCGCGTGATCACCGAACTCACCCGCGTGCAGGGCGGCCAGATCGATCGCATGAGCGAACGCCACCCGCGCGAACTGGAACCGCTGACCGACAGCATCAACGCCTTCATCGAAAGCGAGCGCGAGAACCTGGAACGCCAACGCAACACGCTGGCGGATCTCGCCCACAGCCTGAAGACGCCGCTGGCGGTACTGCGCACCCAGTTGGACAGCGGCGCCAGCGAGGCCGCGCTGCGCGGGGAACTGGACAACCAGCTCAAGCGCATGAACGGCCTGGTGTCCTACCAGCTGGCGCGCGCCGCCTCCAGCGGCCACAAGCTGTTCTCCGCGCCGGTGCCGATCGAACCGCACGCCGAGGAGATCGTCAGCGGCCTGGAGAAGGTCTATGCCAGCAAGCGGGTGCTGTGCGAGTTCGAGATCGAACCGCAGGCGCGCTTCTACGGCGAGACCGGCGACCTGCAGGAACTGATGGGCAACCTGCTGGAGAACGCGTTCAAATGGGCGCGCTCGCGGGTCCTGCTGACCGTCCGGCCGCTACCGGCGGCGGCGCAGCGGCGCGCGGGGCTGTACCTGTCGGTCGAGGACGACGGGCCGGGCATCACCGAGGAAAACATCCCGGTCGTGCTCCAGCGTGGTGTGCGTGGCGATGAGCGCGTGCACGGCCATGGCATAGGCCTGTCGATCGTGCAGGATCTGATCCGCGACTATCGCGGCGAACTGCAGGTCAAGCGTTCCGAGGAACTGGGCGGCGCCCAGTTCGTGGTCACCCTGCCGCAGGGCCTCTGAGCCGCCGCCGTCCGCATGCGCGAAGGACGCGCATCGCCCGCTCACCACTCCGGTGGCGGACCATAGAACCGGCGCAGGTGCGCGGCCACGTCCGGCATGGCCTGGCGCAGCAGGCGCGGGGCCGAGAAATGGTACTCGGTGGCCACCGCGAAGAATTCATCCGGGCCTTCGGTCGCATAGGGATCGATGCGGGTCTCGCGGCCCAGATCCACTTCCTGGCACAGCGTGTCGTAGGCGCGCTGGAAATCCTGCGCCCAGCGGCGGCGCCATTCGCCCGGCAGGGGCGGCGTGCCGTCCATCTCGCCATCCAGGGCATCCAGCTTGTGGGCCATTTCGTGCACCGCCACGCAGAAGCCGGTATCGGGTTCGGCCAGATCCGCCTGCACGTCGGCCCAGGAGAGAATCAGCGGACCGGCGTCCCAGGATTCGCCGGCCAGATCGTCTTCCCACTCGTGTTGCACGCCGGCCGCATCGGTGTGGCTGCGGTTCACGCGGAACGCGTCCGGATACACGATGAGCTGCGACCAGCCGCGCCAGCCGCGGCGTCCGTACTCCAGCAGCGGCAGGCAGCATAGCGCCGCCAACTGCGCGCATTGCGATGCGTCGAGTGAAAGATCGCCCAGCGGAGTGATGGTCTTCTCGTGCAGGAAGCGTTCGGTCAATGCGCGCAGGCGCCAGCGGCGCACGTCGTCCAGCCGCGCGATCCACGGCGTATCGCGGCAGACCTGCTGCCAGATCGCGTCATCCAGGGGAGCGGGTGGACGGAACCGTCTGAGCAGGCGCAACACTGGTCAGCGGAACATGCCCGGCAGGAAGCTGTGCCATTTCGGCGCGCGCGGGCGCGGCAACACCGGCGTGGGATCACTCTCGTCCTCGCCACCGCCACCACGGCTGCTCGTCACCGGCAACACGCTGTTGGTCGAGGTGGTGTTGGCGGGGGTGTACTTGTCGCGCACGGAAGCGCGCGCCGCGCGCGTGGATGCCTCACTCGGCGGTGCCGCGTCGGTCGCCTTGTTGACGATCTCCTGGCAGGCCGATGCGGTGACGGTCGACAACACGCGACCGTTCTGCGCCATGGCCGGCGCACAGATGCAGGTCAGCAGGACGATGAAGCTGGCGCGAAGCATCGGAGGACTCCTGTCGGATGGCACCGCAGCGGCGGCCATCCTGCTGAATATAGCCGGAAAAGGGATTGACGGTCTGAACAGGCCGGAGCCCCGGCGATGCCCGGCCCGCCCCCGGCATAATGAGCGGATGCCCCGCACGCCATTCCTTGCCCCAGTCCCCCATTCACCCGTGCCCACAGGTGGCCGGAGACGCGCCGAATGAGCGGCGAACGCGAGCTGCTGGCGCGCCTGATGGAGGGTCCGGTCACCGGCGACGCCCTGGCCCGGGACACGGGCCTGACCCGGGCGGCCATGTGGAAGCGGATCGAATCCCTGCGCGAGGCCGGACTGCGCATCGACGCCAAGGCGGGCCGGGGCTACGCCTTGGCCGAGCCGGTGTCGTTGCTGGACCCCGATGCCATCCGACAGGCGCTGGCGCCGGATTGCCGCGCCCGCCTGGCCGCGCTGGAAGTCGCCTGGTCGCTGGATTCCACCAACAGCGAGCTGCTGCGCCGGGATACCCCGCCCCAGGGCGCGGCCGTCCTGCTGGCAGAGCAGCAGACCGGTGGGCGAGGGCGGCGTGGTCGCCATTGGGCATCGCCGGTCGCGGCCAATCTGTACGTCTCGCTGGCCCGCCACTTTTCCGGTGGCCTGGCACGACTGGGTGGCCTCAGCCTGGTGGCCGGCGTCGCGATGGCCGAGGCGTTGCGCGCGCTGGGGCACGAGCGGACCGGGCTCAAATGGCCCAACGATCTGATGGTGGACGGGCGCAAGCTGGGCGGGGTGCTGGTCGAGGGCGGCGGCGAACATGGCGGCCCGGTGCGGGCGATCATCGGCATCGGCATCAACGTCCGCATGCCGGAAGCGTTCGCCGCCCGCATCGATCAACCCTGGATCGATCTGTCCACGCTGGGAGGCGCTTTCGTCGATCGCAACACGCTGGCGGCGGCACTGCTGTCGCGACTGCTGCCGGCGTTGGACGAGTTCGACCGGGATGGCCTGGCGCCGTTCCTGCCGCGCTTCGCGGCGCTGGACGTATTGGCGGGACGGGAGGTGGCGATCCGGGATGCACACCGGACGCGCCATGGCATCGCCGGCGGCCTGGCCGAGGATGGCGCGCTGCGGGTCCTTGTCGACGGTGCCTGGGAAAGCGTGCATGCGGGCGAAATCAGTGTGAGGGCGCAATGACGCAATGGGTATTCGACCTGGGGAACTCGCGGCTCAAGTGCGCGCGCCTGGATGACGATGGACGGCCCGGCGAGGTGACCGCGTTCGGCCATGACGAGCGCGGGTTCGTCGAAGCGCTGCGACGGCACCTGCCGGACGAGGTCGACTCGGCCTGCCTGGCCAGCGTGGCGTCGCCGGCCCTGACCCTGGCCGTGCTCGATGCCCTCACCGAACGTTTCCAGCGCATCTCGCTGGCGCGCACGCAGGCCGCTTTCGCGGACGTGCGTATCGCCTATGCGCAACCCGGAAAACTGGGGGTGGATCGGTTCCTGGCGATGGTCGCGGCGCGCGCCCGTGGCGCGCACGCTTGGATGATCGTGGGAGTAGGCACGGCCATCACCGTCGATCTGCTGGATGCGCGGGGCCAGCATCGGGGCGGTCGCATCGGACCCTCTCCCGCGTTGATGCGCAGCGCCCTGCATCAGGCCGCCGCCCATTTGCCGGCGCAGGGCGGCGCCTACCAGGAGTTCGCCGACGACACCGAGGATGCGCTGGCCTCCGGTTGCGAGGGGGCCGCGCTGGGTCTGATCGAGCGCAGCCTGCGGCTCGCCACCCGGGAACTGGGCCAGGCGCCGGCGCTGCTTCTGCATGGGGGGGGCGCCGAGGCGCTGCGCGGCGGATTGCCGGCGAGCGAGTTCGCGCCGTCCCTGGTACTGGAGGGCCTGGCGCAATGGGCCCGGGCTGGCCGGCCCGGGAATGCGCCGGCATGACGGCCATGGATAGAATCCACGCATGCTGATTCGTGCCCTGATCGTCCTGCTGGTCGTCCTCAATCTTGGTGTGGCGGCCTGGTGGCTGACCCGCGCCGAGCCGCCGCCGCCTTCGCCTCCGGAGATTCCGGCCGGGGTGGCGACCCTGGAACTGGTCGGCACCCCGGACGCCCCGGCGGCCCGTCCTGCTGCCGTATCGTCCGTCGCACCGCCTGCCTCGGCAGCATCTGCTGCGGCCGCTCCCGTCACATCCACGCCTGCCGCCGCCGCCGCGAGCGTTTGCTTCCGGGTCGGGCCATTTGCCGATCGCGCCGTCGCCGAGCAATCACGCGGCAGGTTCGCCTCCACCACCGGCCGGATCGCCTTGCGCGAGACGCCGGGAAGCGGCGCCAGCGGATACCGGGTATCGCTGCCACCCTCGGCCACGCGCGAGGAAGCGGTGGCGATGGCGCAGCGCATCGGCGCCGCGGGCTTCGACGACTTCCTGGTGATCAACCAGGGCGAGGAAACCAACGGCATCGCGCTGGGACGCTATCGCAGCCGGGAAGGCGCGGAGCGTCGGCAGTCACAGTTGGTGGCCGCAGGCTTCCCCGCGCAGATCCATGCCATTGGCGAGGAAGGTCCTTCGCGCTGGTGGCTGGATGTCGCGGCACCCGCCGGTACCCGCGCGGCGGCGCTGCGGGCCGGTATCACGGTGCCGGTCGAGCCGCAGGACTGCCCTGCCGCACTGCGGTAGAATCCCCATGCCGGCGCAACGCCGGCCCTCCGTGCCGCTTTAGCTCAGCTGGTAGAGCAACCGCCTTGTAAGCGGTAGGTCATCCGTTCGATTCGGATAAGCGGCACCACTTCTCTTCCCTTGTTCCTGGCTCACCGGGATGCAACGCCATCCTCCGGACGCGGCTGGCTAGAATCAGGCGCATCACGTCACCGGATTTCGAGGATGGCTGCCTTTCGTTCCTCCATCTGTCTGTGGTGTCTGCTGCCTGGCATGGCGATGTCTCCCGCGTGGGGAGCCTCTCCGGAAGCTGTGGACGATCCGTTGGTGATCGAAGTCGAGACCGTCGACGCCTGGCGATTCGCCCGCGTGTTCCAGCAAACCGACGGGGCGCCCACGCCCGCGCAATTGCAAGCGGGCTACCTGTCCGGCGCGGGCCTCGGCGTGGAGGTATTCACTCCGGATCGCATCGTCGACGCCGACAACCTTGCCCGCGCCATTGCGGCCAACAAGGAAAAATACCGGCACGCCATCGACCTGTGCCTGCCGGAAGTGGAGCGGACCAATGCCCAGCTGCGCGCGGTCTACCTGGCCTACCGCGGGCTGTTCCCGGAACGGACGATGCCGCCGGTCGCGGTGGTGTTCGGCGCGGCCAACTCGGGTGGCACCGCCGATCCGCGCAGCCAGGTGATAGGCCTCGAAGTGGCCTGCCAGGGCATCGCCGACGCGGAGTCGTTCCACCGCGCCATGCGCCACCTGTTCGCCCACGAAACCATCCACGCATTGCAGGCGCCGATGCGGGAAGGCAGCGAAGTCCAGCGGGATCTGCTTGCGTGGGCACTGCGCGAGGGCGCCGCGAACTTCTTCGCGGCGATGGCCACCGGCGGCGACATCACCGGTGCGGACAACGCCTGGGGCATGGCGCGCGAAGCGGAGCTGTGGCGCGATTTCGTCGCCGACAGGCATACGATGCGAACGCATTGGCCGACCGGCAAGGAACCGGAGGAGGCGGCGGTGAAAGCGGCGACCCGTTGGATGTGGAATGGCGGAAATCCGCCGCCGGGATGGCCGGCCGAACTGGGCTACTGGATCGGTCACCGGATCATCGGCGCTTACTATCAGCGGCAGGCCGACAAGCGCGCGGCGATCGCCACGATCCTCGCGCTGGAGGACGCGGATGCGATCCTGCGCGAAAGCGGTTATGGCGCGACGTTCCCGGCAGCCACCGGCGCCCGCTGACGCTTCGCGCTTGGGTCCCGCTGCTGCAGCGCCACAGTCCGGTCATCCAAATCGGACTAGACTTCACACTTTCCCGAATCACCGAGTGTCGCCGATGGCCCGTACGTTCCCCCCTGTCTCCCTCATTGGCGTACCCACCGATGTAGGCGCCGGGCACCGCGGTGCGCGGATGGGGCCGGATGCCCTGCGCATCGCCGGCCTCGGCGAAGCGCTGGCCGGGCGCGGGGTGGATGTGATCGATACCGGCAACGTGCAGGGTCCGGCGAATCCGTGGACCGACCCGGTGCGCGGCTATCGTCACCTCGATGAAGTCGTCGACTGGAACCGCGCGCTGATGGACGCGACCGCGGCCGAACTGGCGAAAGGCCGGTTGCCGATCATGATGGGCGGCGATCATTGCCTGGCGATCGGATCGATCACCGCCATCGCCCGCCATTGCCGCCAGCAGGGCAAGCGCCTGCGGGTGCTGTGGCTGGACGCGCATTCGGACTTCAACACCAGTGACGTCACGCCTTCCGGCAACATCCACGGCATGCCGGTGGCGTGCCTGTGCGGCATCGGTCCGGATGCGCTGACCCGGCTGGGTGGCGACAGTCCGGCGATCACCCCGGCGATGGTGCGGCAGATTGGCATCCGCTCGGTGGATCCGGAAGAGAAGAAGCTGATCAAGGATCACGCGGTCGACGTCTACGACATGCGCTACATCGACGAGGTCGGGATGAAGCGGACGATGGAAGCGGCCCTGGAAGGCGTGGATGCCGATACCCACCTGCATGTCAGTTTCGACGTGGATTTCCTGGATCCCAGCATCGCCCCGGGCGTCGGTACCACGGTACCGGGCGGTCCCAACTATCGCGAGGCGCAGCTGGTGATGGAGATGATTGCCGATACCGGCCGGATGGGCTCCCTCGACATCGTCGAGCTCAACCCGGTGCTGGATCGCCGCAACCGCACCGCCAAGCTGACCGTGGATCTGGTGGAAAGCCTGTTCGGAAAATCCACCCTGATGCGCGACTGAATCGCAGCCGCCTCCAGGCTGATTTGCGCCTGAATACGCGGGCCCGGTTTCACGTGCCGTGAACGGCCCGCTGTCCAAGGTGGAGCCACGCTGCAAGGGTGGCCCGCCGGGCCGGTGCAGCATCGTTCCACCGGACATTCCACCAAGGAGGCGAGCATGAAACGTTGGATGGCTTTGCTGATGCTGGCGATGTTTTCCACCGCCGTACTTTCCGGCTGCAACACCATGGCCGGCGCGGGCAAGGATGTGCAGAAGGTCGGCGAGAAGGTCGAGGACAAGGCGCAGGACTGCAAGGACGGCAAGTGCTGACGTCGTCCTGACCCCTTGGGCGCAGCGACGAGGGGCGCCTTCCGGAAGGGCCGGCCATGCCGGCCCTTTCGTTTTCGGGTGCCTTGGTCAGCCCCGATGCAGCATGCTTTAATCAGACTCGCCGCCGCAGGGGAAGCCGGCGCGGAAGGACCGCCGCCGCGTCCCCGGCGTGGAGTCACCCTACAACCAGGAGTTTTCCATGAAGCGCTACGCCGCTCTGTTGTTCATTGCCCTGTTCTCGATCGCCGCGCTGTCCGGCTGCAACACCGTCAAGGGGTTCGGCAAGGACGTACAGAAGGTCGGCGAGAAGGTCGAGGACGCTTCCGGCAAGTAAGACCGTGCGGGCGCACGGGCCCAATGGGCCGATGCGCGCGGAACGAAGCAACGAGGAAAGGGTCGGCATCCGCCGACCCTTTTCTTTTGCGCATGCGAGCCCCGTCGCCGGGTTTTCCGGGTCGAAATAATGTGCCGTTGACGCCGCCTTGATCGTGCGGGAATGCCCGGGCTGCGATGCTGGTCGCGCGGTATCCCCCGCCGCGAAACCAAGAGGACATTCCATGAACCAGGACATCATCGCCGGCAACTGGAAGCAGCTGAAGGGCAAGATCCAGGCCAAATGGGGCGATTTGACCGATGACGACTTCCAGGTCGCGGAGGGCAATTCCGAATATCTGGAAGGACGCCTGCAGGAGCGCTATGGCTGGGGCCGCGAGCGGGCCCATGACGAAGTGAAGGCGTTCGAGCGCAGCCTGCGTTCGGACATGAAGCACTGAGTCCGAACCAACCTCGGACCGCTGACGGGCCGCGCTTGCGGCCCGTCGCTTTTTTTTCTCCGCTCGGCCGCGTCGCTCAGCGCCAGCGCGGCGGATCCGCGACGAAACCGTTGGGAAACGCCTGCGGCGCGGGGTCGCGATGGAGGCGACGATACGGGGGCGGCAGGATGCCCAGGGCGACCAGGCGCCGGGGCTCGTCGTAACGGATCTGGCTGACCTGGTCGGGCGTGCGGCGGGCGCGCACGAAGTCGGTGGAGCCCACCGGCGCCCACTCGCGTTGACCATGTCCCGTGCCGATGCGCTGGCGGCTGGCGATGGCATCCTGGGTAACGGCCTCGGGCGCCGCCGCGCCGGCGGCCTTGGCGCTGTTTTCCGCCTCCGGCCGCGCACGCGATCCCGCATACGGGGGATAGGGCGCTGGCGCGGACGGGTAGGGCGGCCGGTAGTACGGGCGCGCCTCGCGGAATGCGGCCACGCCGATCACGCCGACATTGCGCGGCCGTCCGGTACGGGCCGCATAACTGTCGCCCTTGTCGGTGAAGACGAACTGGGCGATGTCGTCGAGCGATTTGCGCCAGCCGGCGATCTCGGCGCTCTCCCAGGGATCCAGCACGTAGCCGGCCTGCGACGGGGCGGCGGTCTCGCCGGTGACGGCGTTGACGCCATCCACCGACAGCACCACCAGCACGCGTTCGCCGGTGGTGTTGGTCAGGCGCACGGCATAGCGGTGGCCGGGCTCGCCGGCGACCCATTGGTCGCCGCGGTGCGGGTAGCTGGGCAGCCACTGGCCGGTGTCGCGGTCGATCACCGCCACGTCCACCAGCGGGCCGGCTACGGCGCGGGAACAGGCGGCCAGCGGGAACAGAGAAGCGAGCAGCAGGAGGCAGGCGCGGAACATGGCGGTTCTCCGGAAGGGACGCGTGTGTCAACGCGTCGCCGCCACGGATGGGGTTTGCGGCGCCAGCGGTTAAACTGGCCGTGTTCAGACTTCAGAAAGACGCAATGACCACCCGAGTCCTGACCGGCATCACCACCTCCGGCACCCCCCACCTGGGCAACTACGTCGGCGCGGTCCGCCCCGCCGTGGCGGCCAGCCGCAACCCGGGCGTGGAGAGCTTCTACTTCCTGGCCGACCTGCACAGCCTGATCAAGGCGCAGGATCCGGCGCGCACCCAGCGTTCGACGCTGGAGATCGCGGCCACCTGGCTGGCCGCCGGGCTGGAACCGGACAAGGTGTGGTTCTACCGGCAGAGCGATATTCCCGAAATCACCGAGCTGACCTGGTTCCTGACCTGCGTGGCCGGCAAGGGCATCCTCAACCGCGCGCATGCCTACAAGGCGGCGGTGGACAAGAACCGCGCCGACGGCGAGGACGACGATGCGGCGGTCACCGCGGGACTGTTCATGTACCCGGTGCTGATGGCCGCCGACATCCTGATCTTCAACGCCAACCAGGTGCCGGTGGGGCGTGACCAGATCCAGCACATCGAGATGGCGCGCGATTTCGGCCAGCGCTTCAACCATGTCTATGGCAAGGAGTACTTCGCCCTGCCGGAAGTGCTCATAGACGACAACGTCGCCACGCTGCCGGGCCTGGACGGGCGCAAGATGAGCAAGAGCTACAACAACACCAGTCCGCTGTTCGTCCCGCGCGAGGAGCTGAAGAAGCTGGTGTTCTCGATCCTCACCGATTCGCGCGGTCCGGGCGAGCCCAAGGACACCGCGGGCTCGGCCCTGTTCCAGCTGTACCAGGCCTTCGCCAGTGCCGAGGAAACCGCCGCATTCGCGCAGGCGTTCGCGGATGGTATCGGCTGGGGCGACGCCAAGCAGAAACTGTTCGAGCGCATCGACGCGGAGCTCACCCCGCTGCGCGAGAAGTACCTGGCGCTGATGGCGCGGCCGGAGGAGATCGAGGCGATCCTGCGCGACGGCGCGCAGCGCCTGCGCACGAAGTACGCCATCCCGCTGCTGGCGGAACTGCGCCACGCGGTCGGCCTGCGCAACCTGGCAGAGCAGCCGGCGGCGCCGGCGAAGGCAGGCATCGCCAAGGCCACGCTGCCGCTGTTCAAGCAGTATCGCGACAAGGATGCGCGGTTCTACTTCAAGTTCACCGACGCCGAGGGCCGCGTGCTGATCCAGAGCAACGGCTTCGATGCACCGAAGGACGCCGGCCAGATCATCGCCGTGCTGAAGCAGGCCGAGCGCGCCGACCAGATGGAAACCCCGGAGATCGTGTTGCAGGTACCGGTCGCCGAGGTGCTGGCGGCCCTGAAGCAACTGCGCGACGCCGAGGCCTGACATGCCTTTCCTGGCGATGGTGCTGTTCCTGCCGTGGTTCGCGCTGCTGGGCACGCTGTTCTGGCTGTTCCCGCGGCAGCCCCGCGGTGGCCGGCGCAAGGCCTTCGACACGATCAGCCTGATCGTGGCGTTCGTGCTGAGCATGGTGGGCATGTACTGGGGCTATGCGCTGGGCCTGGCCGATATCGGCACCGGCGCGATCTGGAAGCAGGTGCTGGCGACGCTGGTCGGCTATGGCGGGTTCCTGTTCGTGCTGACGATGGCGGTGCTGCTGCGGTCATGGTGGCTGGATCGCCGCTGAGCGCGCGAGCCGGCGGCGCCCGACCCGCTGATGTGGGAGCGACGTGAGTCGCGAATCAAAAACTCCCCTTGGCGCGATCCTTGTCTCACCTGTCGTGAAGGGCATGAATCGGCGGCGCTTTTTCGCGACCCGCGTCACCTCCACAGTCGGGAATGCGCTGGGCTTCTGCGACCAAAGATGCATCGTGGTGCCGCCGCCGCGCCGGTAGAATTGGCGCCATCCTCGCGTTACCCCACCAGCGTATGGACAGCACTGGCATCCACACCATCGATACCGCCTTCCAGCGGGATCATTTCGATGCCGCCTACCTGATTGTCGAACAGGGACGTGGCGCATTCATCGACACCGGCACCAACCACGCGGTGCCCCGTCTGCTGCGGGCCGCGCGCGACGCGGGCCTGGGCCCGGAGGACATCGACTGGGTGCTGGTCACCCACGCGCACCTGGATCATGCCGGCGGCGCGGGCGAACTGATGGCGCAGCTGCCGCATGCGCGCCTGGTCGCGCATCCGCGCGCGGCGCCCCATCTGGTTGATCCGTCCCGATTGATCGCGGGGGCCACCGCGGTTTATGGCGAAGCGGAAATGGCGCGTAGCTACGGGCGCATCCGGCCGGTGCCGGAAGCGCGCGTGGTCATCGCCGAGGATGGCCATACCCTGGCACTGGCCGGTCGCAGGCTGCAATGCATCGATACGCCCGGGCATGCGCGCCACCACTACTGCGTGTGGGACGAGCGCAGCCGGAGCTGGTTCACCGGCGATACCTTCGGCCTGTCCTACCGCGAGATGGATGGCCCGCACGGTCCGTTCATCCTGCCGACCAGCTCGCCGGTGCAGTTCGAACCCGAGGCGTTGAAGACTTCCATCGCGCGCCTGCTCGCTTACCGCCCGCAGGCCATGTACCTGACCCACTATGGCCGGGTGGAAGAGCCGGACCGGCTGGCGTTGGAACTGTTCGAGCAGATCGATGCGATGTGCGCGCTGGCCCGGCAATGCGACGGCAAGCCGGACCGGCACCGTGCGATGGTCGCCGGCTTGACCGCGTCGTACCAGGAGCGCGCCCGCGCGCTGCGCTGTCCGCTCGACGATGCCGGCGTGACCCGCGTGCTGGCGATGGACATCGAACTCAACGCGCAGGGCCTGGCCTGCTGGCTGGATCGGGACCGCCGCTGATCAATCCCAGCGGTTGAGGCCTTCGCGCTCGCCTTCACCCATCGGCACGATGCAGAAGCGCTGGCCGGTCGGCGCTTCCATCACCCACCAGCGATCGTGGACGAAGCGGATGCGGCGCGCGCCGAGCCCTTCCAGGCGCGTGGCTTCGGCTTCCAGGTCGTCGGCCTCGATGTCCAAATGCACGCGCGAAGGATGGTCGACCTTCTGCACTTCCACGTGCAGTCCGCCGGCCGCATCCTTCAGCCGGTCATACAGGCCGACCCCTCCATCATCGGCGCTGACCACGGGCAGGCCCAGGGCGCGGCTCCAGAACGAGGAGGCGGCGCCGAGATCGTCGGCCTGGCAATCGATGATGAAGCCGGCAAGGCGGCTGTGATGGGCCATGTCGATGCTCCGGGAAGTGCGTTCCCGCGTGCGGTGGAGGATCAGTCCCAGTGGTTCGGTTCGACGCCGCGCTCGGGGTGGCGCATGCGCACCACGCAGAAGCGTTGTCCGGTCGGCGCTTCCATCACCCACCAGCGTTTGACGAAACCGATGCGCCTGGCGCCCAGTTTCTCCAGCCGATCCGCTTCCGCGTCCACGTCGTCGGCTTCGATGTCCAGGTGCACGCGCGAGGCATGCGCGACCTGCTGCACTTCCACATGCAAGCCGCCCGGCGCGCCTTCCAGTTCGGCGTAGTGGGCTTCGCCATCCTGGTAGGTTTCACCGCGCGGCAGGCCGAGCGCCTGGCTCCAGAACTGCGCGGCGGCCTCGTGATCGTGGGTCTGGCAATCGATGATGAAACCGGCGAGGCGACTGCGGTGCGCCATGTGCGTACTCCGCGGATGGAGGAGGACCCAGGCCCGCCGCCGGTGGGCGGCGGGCGCGTGCCGGCCTACGCCGGCAGGGCCAGATCGTCGATCAGGGTCTTGAGGAAACGCGCGGCCTCGCCGCCGGTGCAGGCGCGGTGATCGAAGGTGACCGACAGCGGGATGACCTTGTGCGACTCGAAACCGCCCATCACCGGGGTGACCTGGTGGCGGGCGCGGCCGGCGGCGACGATCGCCACGCACGGCGGCACCACCACCGGCGTGGCGTAGCGGCCGGCGAACATGCCGAAGTTGGACAGCGAGATGGTGTAGCCGCTGAGCTCCGAGGCGGGGATGCTGCGATCCTCGACCTGCGAGCGCAGGCGGTTGATGCCCTCGCGCACGCCGCGCGCGTCGAGGATGTCGGCGTTGCGCAGGGCCGGCACGAACAGGCCGTCATCGGTGTCCACCGCGATGCCGATGTCCACGTGCGGATGCAGGGTGCGGGTGAGCTTGTCGCCGTCGAACCAGGCGTTCATCGCCGGCACCGCCTTGCAGGCGCTGACGATGGCGCGGATCAGGCGCACGGTGACGTCGTTGCCCGGCGTCCAGGCGTGCACGTCGGCATCGTCGCTGAGCGTGGTCGGCACGACCTTGGCGTGCGCGTCGGCCATCACCCGCGCCATGTTGCGGCGGACGCCCTTGAGCTGTTCCGGCTGGCCGCTGACCGCCACGCCCGGCGGCTGGGTGCGCATGGGCTTGCCGGAGGCGGACAGCGCGGTGCGCTGCGGCGCCGCCACGGGCGCGGAGGCGACCACCGCGCGGGCCGGCGCGGCGGCGGCGGGTGCCGCGCCCGGACGGGCGGAACCGTCCGCGGCGGCCTGCTTCACGTCGGCCATGGTGACCGCGCCGTCGGCGCCAGTGGCGCGCACGCGAGCCAGGTCCACGCCCAGTTTCTTCGCCATCGCGCGTACCGCCGGCATCGCCTTGACGCCGCCGACGGCGACCGCCTGTTCCGTATGCACGGCGTTGGAGCTCTGCATCGCGCCGACCACGGTGCCGGCGTCATCGCGTTCGGTTTCGGCGGCGACCGCGGGAGCAGGCGCGACGGCGGCCGGCGCGGGCTCGGGCGCCTGCGGCTTGGCCGGACCGTGATGGTGGCCGGTGTCCTGGCCTTCCGCGCGCTGCGGCAGGTTGGGATCGGGCTGGAACACCGCCAGCATGCTGCCGGTGACGACCACGTCGCCCGCGCCGCCGGCCAGCTTCAGCACCTTGCCGGAGACCGGCGACGGCACTTCCACGACCGCCTTGGCGGTTTCCATTGACACCAGCGGTTCGTCCAGCCGGATCACGTCGCCTTCCTTGACGAACCATTCGACGATGGTGGCGTCGGGCAGGCCTTCGCCCAGGTCGGGAAGATTGAAGGTCTTGCTGTCGCTCATTCGGGTTTCTCTTGTGCAGGTGTTGCTTGGAAAGGTTCCAGGTTGCGCGCGGGAATCCAGCCGGTCTGGCCGTGCGCGTTCTCCGCCCACCACCAGTCCGCCATTTCATGGTGCAGGGTCAGGATCTCGCCTTCCTCCGCATCCAGTTCGCGCGTGTCGTATTCATCCGTCGCCGTGGCCGCGCCGTGCTCGGCGTCGAACAGGGCGACCGGGATCCAGCCGCCGAGTCCGCTCGCCAGGCTGGTCCAGACGAACTGCGGCCAGTCGGTGTCGCGTTCACCCAGCGTCACCGGATCGCCGGCGGCGATCCGGATGGCCGGTCGTTCCGGCGCGCGGTGCCTGGCGATGACCCGCGCGCGTTCCATCAGCCGTTGGCCAGGGCGCGCTTGGCCGCGGCGACGATCTTGTCGACGCTCGGCAGGTACTTCATCTCCAGGCGGAACAGCGGGATGTGGGTGTCGTAGCCGGTGACGCGCTCGACCGGCGAGAGCAGGTCGTACATCGAATGCTCGGCCAGGCGGGCGGCGATCTCCGCGCCGAAGCCGGCGGTGCGCGGGGCCTCGTGCACGATCACGCAGCGGCCGGTCTTGGACACCGATTCGGCGATGGTGTCGAAGTCGAGCGGACGCAGCGTGGCCACGTCGATGACCTCGGCGCTGATGCCTTCGGCGGCCAGCTTGTCGGCGGCTTCCAGCGCTTCCTTGACCTGCGCGCCCCAACTCACCAGGGTCACGTCGGTGCCGTCGCGCAGCACGAAGCACACGTCCAGCGGCAGCGCCTCGCCGTCGTCGGCGACCACTTCCGTGTACTGGCGGTAGATCCGCTTGGGTTCCATGTAGATGACCGGATCCGGATCCCGGATCGCCGCCAGCAGCAGGCCGTAGGCGCGCTGCGGGGAGGACGGCAGGACCACGCGCAGGCCGGGTCCGTTGGTGAAGATCGCTACGTTGGCCGCGCTGTGGTGTTCCGGCGCGCGGATGCCGCCGCCCCACGGCACGCGCAGCACCATCGGGCAGTGCAGGCGGCCACGGGTGCGGTAACGCATGCGCGCGGCGTGGCAGATGATGTGATCGACCATCGGGTAGACGAAGCCGTCGAACTGCGCCTCGGCGACCGGCTTCATGCCCTGCACGGCCAAACCGACGGTGAGGCCGGCGATGGTGGTTTCGTCCAGCGGGGTGTCGAGGATGCGATCGGCACCGAAGCGCTGCTGCAGGCCGGCGGTGGCGCGGAACACGCCACCGTTCACGCCGACGTCCTCGCCCAGCACGATGACCGAGTCATCGTGCGCGATCTCCCAGGCCAGCGCCTGGGTGATCGCTTCAATCAGGGTGATCGCGGTCGGGGTTGCCACGGTGTCGGCCGTCTTGTGGGTCGCGGCGTTCTTGGTTTCCATCACGGTGCTCATGAGCGGCCCTCCGCGGCAAGCGCGGCGGCCCGTTGCGCCAGCAGTTCCGGCGGCGGATCCGCGTACAGGTAGTCGAACATCGCTTCGACCGGCTGTACCGGGGTGTTGAGGTAGGCGTTCACTTCTTCGTCCACGCGCGCGCCGCACTCTTCCTTCCACGCGGTCTCTTCGGCCTCGCTCCACACGCCCTGCGCGACCAGCCAGGTGCGCAGGCGGGTCATCGGCTCGCGTTCCCAGGCCGCTTTCACTTCGGCGTCGTCGCGGTAGCGGCGGGCGTCGTCGGCGGTGGTGTGGTCGGACAGTCGATAGGTGACGAACTCCAGCACGGTGCCGCCCTGGCCCTTGCGCGCGCGCTCACCGGCGCGGCGCATCGCTTCCAGCACGGCGATGAGATCGTTACCGTCGACCTGCAGGCAATGCAGGCCGCCGGCCAGGCCCTTCTGCGCCAGCGTCTGCGCTCCGGTCTGTGCCTTGCGCGGCACCGAGATCGCCCAGCCGTTGTTGACCACGCACAGGATCAGCGGCAGCTCGTAGGCGCCGGCCGAGTTCAACGCGGCGTAGAAGTCGGTCTTGGAGGAACCGCCGTCGCCGCAGGTGGCGACCGCCAGGTGCGGCTGGCCACGCAGCTTGAACGCCAGCGCGGCGCCGGCGGCATGCAGGCACTGGGTGGAAATCGGCACGCTCCAAGCGAAGTCGTGGCGGGCGATCTTGAAATCGTTGCCGCGCTCGTCGCCGCCCCAGTACATCAACACGTCACGCGGCTGCACGCCGCGCATGAACTGGGCGCCGTACTCGCGGTAGCTGGGAGCGAACACGTCCTCGGGCTTCATCGAGGCGCCGATGCCGACGTGGGTGGCCTCGTGGCCCAGGCAGGAGGCGTAGGTGCCCAGCTTGCCGGTGCGCTGCAGCGCGATGGCCTTGGTGTCGAAGGTGCGCACGAACAGCATCTGCTTGAACAGTTCGCGCAGGCGCTGGGTATCGCGCCCGGCTTCGGGCAAGTCGTCGCGGACGAGCTTGCCGTCCGGGCCGAGGTATTGGAGGAATTCGATTTCGAACTTGGCGGCGATGGTCATGCCGGGCGTCACTCTTCGGATGTTGCAGCGAATGTTGAGGGATCCAATGTTAAGGAACCGGAGCCGACCGGCCTTCCTGCGCTGCAACAACACAGATCCGCACGGTGCGCGGAAATGCGGGGAAATCCAGTGGCGACAAGCGCTTGCCGACGCCGGCATGGCGTCCGCGCGGCGGTTGTCCGGATGTTGGACCAACCGGTTTCTGCGCGGAAAAACCCAGGCTTGACGCGCACCCGGGGATGGTGTGCAGGGAGCCGGCGAAAGTCCCGATGCGCCTTTCCCAAACGACAAGGGCGCGGCAGTGCCGCGCCCTTGTCAGCTCACGGGGAGCGACGCGTCAACGGATCAGTTGCGCGCGGTTGTTGCCGGTATCCGGGTCCTGCGTGGCGCTTTCCACCTGGGCGGTGAAGGCGAACACGGTGCCGCGCTTGGGCCGGTTCGGCACCACCAGCGCGAATGCCAGCAGTTGGGTCGAGCCGGAGGCCATCGCGTCGCGCGTGCATTGCGCGGCCGAGCCGGTGGCGGTGTCGAGCACCCGGCCGCAGGACCAGCCGCGGGGCGCGGCGACCGCCATATGACGCGCCTCGACGTTGCTGGCCAGCACCACCCTGACCTGTTCGGCGGTATCGGGACCGGCGTTGCGCACCGGCACCAGCAGGGTGGCGATGGCGCCGCGGCGGAAGCTGGCGGCACCGCCCAGCAGGCGCACCGACAGATCAGCCTGCGGCAGCGCGGCCACGCTGACCGCGACCGCCGCGGTGTTGTCGCCGTTGGCGGGATCCGGCACCGGCGAATTCGCCGACACGCCCAGGCCCAGCGCGCCGCCGGCCACGCTGTCCGGCACCACGGCCCGCAGGGTGAAGCCGACCTCGGCCCCGGCCGCCAGCGACGGCGTGGTGCAGCTCAGCCGGGTATTGCCGGCGACCCGTTCGGGTGCGGCGCAGGTCCAGCCCGGAGCGACCGGGCCCGGCACCGGCGTCACCTCCGCGGAGAACACGAACGCGACCGTCGCCGGCGTTGCCGCGCCGGGGCCGGCATTGCGCACGCTGGCGGTGTAGGACACGATGTCGCCGACCGAAGCGCTGTCGCGATCGGCACTCACCGTCGCCGACAGATCGGCGCGGGCGAAGGCCGGCACGCGGATGCTCAGGCGGACGGGATCGTGATCCGAGGAACGCATCGCCACGCTGGCGTCACCGAAGTTGTCCACGCCGAAGTCGGCGTTGATGCGTGCGTGATCCACCCGCACGTCCGCGCCCAGCACCAGCGCCTCGTTGACCAGCACGTGATCCAGGGTCTGCGCGTTGCCGCCGAACACGTAGGAGTAGCGCTGCGCCGGATCGGCAATCAGTTGCGAGCCGTCGATCAGCGGTGTGGTCACCGGACTCGGCGCCCACGACAGCACCTGATCGGCCGGTGCCGCGTTGCCGCCCAGGATGCCCATCACGTCGACATAGCCGTCATTGAACTCGAACGCGTTGAAGTCGCCGACCAGCACGATTTTCTCGTCCGGATCGGCCTGCTGCATCTGCTGCACCAGTCCGCCCAGGTAGGCGGCCTGGGCGGCGCGCTTGGAGCGTACCCGCTCGCCGCCGGTGGGCCAGCCGCTGCTGCCCGGCGCGGTGTCGTCCATGTCGTTGAGCGAACGCAGGTGGTTGACGATCACCGTGACCGGATAACCATCGCCGGCACCCGGGTGGATGCGGGCGCGCAGCCGCAGCGGCGGACGGTCGTTGAGCAGGCTGGTGCTGCCGTCGGGATTGGCGAGCGTGGTGTTCTTGCCGAACTGGGCCACGTCCAGCACTTCCACCCGCGGCGTGCCGTCGCCGGTGGCGCGGGTGCTGACCAGGAAACCCACGTTGATGCCGCCCACGTCATTGCCCGGTTGCAGGTAGGGCACGTAACCGGGACGTTGCGGGCAGGTCGCGTCGATGCGCTCGGACAGCAACTGCAGCACGCGCAGGTTCTCGACCTCCACCACGCCGAGGATGTCCGGCGCCTTCAGGAAGCCGCAGATCGCCAGCGCCGCCTTGGCCAGGCGCTTGTCCAGCGCGGCCGGGGTCAGGGTCACCGCGCCATTGCCGTCGGCGACGTCGTCGAACAGGCGCAGCAGGTTGAAACTGCCGATGGTCGCTTCGTCGTAGCGCGCATCCGGCACCGCCTGCGGCGCCATGCCGCCGCTGACCGCCGGCGGCGTGGCCGGGTCCGGCAGCAGTGCCCAGGTGCCGGAGAAGTAATCGAGCACGCCGGACAGGCCGGCGACGTCCGCGCCGGTATCCACCGAGACCGGCTGCGCGCCGATCTGGCCGCGGCTGCGCACCATCAGGCGTTCCTGGTTGGTGTCGAAGCGCGGTGGATGCTTGTCACCGGGAATCGGAATCACGTCCATGACGCCGATGCCGGGCTCGCGGAACGGACGGGCGACGCCGGGCAGGGTCACATGGAACACGCCGTCGCTGCTGGCGGTGGCGTCGTTCTCGTCGATGCTGCCGCCCGAGGGTGCCACCACCACCGCGCGGGCCACGCTCACGCGCATGCCTTCCCGCCGCTCCAGGGTGCCGGGCAGGGCGTCCGGCCCCAGCTCGGCGGCGGCCAGTTCGATCGGCGCCGGCAACGCCACACCGGTTTCCAGCACCTCCACGGTGGGACCGGTGAGCTGGGTGATGGTCAACTGGTGCGGATTGGACGGTGGCACGAATTCGGCGACGGTGCCGGTCACCCGCACCCGGTTGCCGACCGCGGCGGTGGCCGGTGGCGCGCTGCCGGTGAACACGAACAGGCCCTCGGAGGTCGCCGGATCGCCGTCATCATTGGCGGCCTGCAGGAAGAAGCCGTTGTTGAACTTCAGCGCGGTGACGATGCCTTCGGTGATGACCCGCTTGTCCACGTAGGGCGAAGCCAGGCCGTTGCCCTGGATCTGAGGAATGGTGCGGGCCACCGGCGGATCCGGTGGCGCCGCGCCGCTGTTGCGCGGATTCGGCGCCGCGACGCTGAAGTCGGCACCGTTGTCCTGGGTGTCGATGCTGCCGTCGCCATTGCGCAGGGCGGCGGTGGTGTTGCCGAGCGTGCCGGTCGGGGCCGTGCCTTCGAAGCAGTTGGCGGCGCTGCCGAAGCCGACGAAGTCGACCAGGTTCGCATCGGCGAGCGGACAGGCGCCGGACAGCACGGCGGTGCCGCGGCTCAGCGCGACCTTGCCGGCGGAACCGGACAGGGTGAGCGTGCCGACCGCATCCGGGGTGGGCAGATCCACCGTGCCGCCGTTCCCCTGGGCCTGCTGGATCAGGAAGTAGCCGCCCGGCGCGATGCTGCCGGTGAGGTTGGTCCGGCTCCAGGTGGTGCCCGCGGAGGAGGCGTACTGCACGCTCCAGCCGTCCAGGCTCACCGCCGTGGCGCCGTTGTTGCGCAGTTCGATGAAATCGTTCTTCAGCGTGGCGCCGCTGTTGCCGCCACCGCCGTACACCTGGCTGACCACCACCTGCGCCTGCGCCGTGGCGGCAAGCAGCAGGGTGGCGACGGAAAACAGCGTGACCGCCATGCGGCGGCTTCGAGGCATGCCCATCAACAGACTCTCCCTGACCGTGAATGCGTGCGCCGCTCACCGATGCTGCCGTGGCCGGCTCCGGTTGGCGCAATGTAGCGGAAGCCTCGGCGCCGCGCATTGCACCGCGATGACATAAGTCCCGGTTTTTGCTGGCAACCGCCGGCCGGGCCGGGCGGGTCTGCCGGTATCGGTTACGCTGGCGGCCCCGCTGCAGCCGCAGCCTTGCCCCGCCTGTCGACGGATGTCCGTAGAAAAGAACGAGCGAGCCCTGGAAGCAGGCATCCATACCGACCTGGAAGGACGCCTGACCTACGGCGGCTACCTGCGCCTGGATCGGTTGCTGGCGGCGCAGCAGCCGGTCTCCGATCCGGTCCACCACGACGAACTGCTGTTCATCATCCAGCATCAGGTGTCCGAGCTGTGGATGAAGCTGATGATCCACGAGCTGCGCGCGGCCATCGGCCACCTGCAGCGCGACGAGGTCTGGCAGACCCGCAAGGTGTTGGCGCGGGCCAAGCAGGTGCTGCGCCAGCTGACCGAGCAGTGGTCGGTGCTGGAAACCCTGACGCCGTCCGAATACATGGGTTTCCGCGATCTGCTGGGACCGTCTTCCGGCTTCCAGTCATTGCAGTACCGCACCATCGAATTCCTGCTGGGCAACAAGAACGCGGCGATGCTCAAGGTGTTCGCCCACGATCCCGCCGGGCAGGCGACCTTGCAGCAGGTGCTGGACGCGCCCGGCCTGTACGACGAGTTCCTGCGTTACCTGGCGCGCTTCGGTCACGCGGTGCCGGCGACGCACCGCGATCGCGACTGGCGCCTGCCGCATGTGTCGGATCCGGATCTGCTGCCGGTGTTCGAACGCATCTACGAGGACACCGATCGCTATTGGCGCGAATACTCGCTGTGCGAGGACCTGGTGGATCTGGAATCCCAGTTCCAGCTCTGGCGGTTCCGCCACATGCGCACGGTGATGCGGATCATCGGGTTCAAGCGCGGCACCGGTGGATCCAGTGGCGTGGGCTTTCTCAGGCAGGCGCTGGAACTGTCGTTCTTCCCGGAACTGTTCGAGGTCCGCACGTCCATCGACGGCGCCCGTCCGCCCGCGCCCTGAGCCCGTCCCCGGGCGGAATCCGCCCGGAAATCGCCGGGTTTTGCCGCCATTCCGGCGGTCCGATTCCCCCCGTATTCAGGAAAACCGGCATTGACGGAGCCGCGGGCGTCGGTAATTCTCCCCCGTCCCGCGCGGCTTTCGCGTGGATTTTTCATTACTGAACAACGAGGGGGGAGACCGCATGAGCGGTGCCGTCGATACGCAAAATCCGGGGCAACCGATACCGGAATTCCAGCAGGCACTGGGCCATCCGCGCCCATTGTGGATGCTGTTCATGACAGAATTCTGGGAGCGGTTCGCCTTTTACGGCATCCGCTGGGCACTGGTGCTGTATATCGTCGCGCAGTTCTACGGCGGCAGCGGAACCGGCGAGACGCCGGCCAACCAGGTGTATGGCGCCTACCTGGCGCTGGTGTACGCGGCGGCCATCTTCGGTGGCTACGTGGCGGATCGGATCATCGGCTACCAGCGCTCGATCCTGCTGGGCGCGGTGGTCATGGCCGCAGGCCTGTTCATGATCGCATTACCGGACCAGACCCTCTTCAAGGTCGGCCTGGCCACCATCATCGCCGGCAACGGCCTGTTCAAGCCGAACATCTCCACGATGGTCGGCAAGCTCTACACGGTGGGTGACGAGCGCCGCGATTCCGGCTTCACCCTGTTCTACATGGGCATCAACCTGGGCGCGATGATCTCGCCGCTGCTGACCGGCTGGCTGGCCGAGAAGGTATTCGGCACCGATGCGATGCCGGCCTACAAGGTCGTGTTCATCACCTCCGGCGTGGGCATGCTGATCAGCCTGGTGTGGTTCTGGTTCGGGCGTCGCCAGCTCAAGGGCATCGGCGTGCCGCCGGTCGGTGGCGAGAGCATCGGCCGCCTGGCGATCACCGCCATCTGCACGATCGCGGCGATTCCGGGCTTCTACTACCTTCTGAACCTGGGCGCGGATTCGCTGCAATGGATCCTGACCGTGATGTTCATCGGCCTGGCGATCCTGCTGCTGGTCGAAGGCATCCGCAACGGACCGAAGCAGCGCGACATGGTGATCGCGATGCTGATCATCTTCGCCTTCAACGTGCTGTTCTGGTGCTTCTTCGAACAGGCGGGCAGTTCCTTCAGCTTCCTGGCCGACAAGATCGTCAACCGCGATTTCGACGGCTGGATTTTCCCGGTCGGCTGGTTCCAGTCGGTCAACTCGATCGCCATCATCACCCTGGCGCCGATCATGGCGTGGCTGTGGGTCAAGATGGGCCGCGCCAACCCGTCGATTCCGCGCAAGTTCGGCCTGGGCCTGATCTTCAACGGCCTGGCCTTCCTGCTGCTGATGTTCGCGCTGTCGAGCCTGGTCGATCCGGAGACGCTGAAGATCCCGTTCTGGACCCTGTTCATGGTGTACGTGATCCAGTCGGTGGGCGAGCTGTGCCTGTCGCCGATCGGCCTGTCCATGGTGACCAAGCTGGCACCGGTGCGCCTGGTCGGCTTCGGCATGGGCGGCTGGTTCCTGTCTACCGCCATCGGCAACAACCTCTCCGGCATCTTCGCCGGCTA
>NZ_JANJUE010000309.1 GCF_024710765.1 Pseudoxanthomonas sp. | reverse complement strand
ATCCATACTGACCGACATGCCGTCAGTGATGTCCCAGACAAAGCCGACGGTCGCCGACTCGCCTTCTTCCTCGCGCAGGTCACGCGAACCCTGGCGGGTGCCGAAGACGCTATACGTGTACGCGCTGCCGCCGCAAGGATTCGGTGAACCTGCGGGCGGGTTGGGATCGAGGCCGTCGCGACGGCAGCGATATTCGTCCAGCACCGACACGAAGAAGCCGGACTCTTCCGCGAAGACATAGTGCATGTCGGGCGCGCGGAAGCTCGTCGCGTAGTTGCCACGCAGCAGCAGGCTCTCGATGGGGCGGTATTCCAGGCCCGCGGACCAGGTAAAGGCACCATCGACATTGGTGACGTCGTCGTACTTGTCGTAGCGTCCCGCGAGGTTCACCTTGAACGTGTCCACGATCGGGATACTGATCTCGATGCCGAGTGCGTAGCGATCACGCTCGCCACCGCCGCCAGTGCCGGTCAGGTTGTAAATCGGTTCCGGGCCCGTGTAGCTGGGCGAGATGCGCGGATCGTTGGTCAGGTCGTACTTCTGTCGTGCGCCTTCAAGCGTCGCTGCGAAGCTCATCGGGCCTGCTGGAAGCTCGAACAGGTCACCCGAAATGCTCAACGAACCCTGGGTGACTTCGGACTCCGCATCGGTCTTGACCTTCGTGATCAACGAGCGATAGGCATCGGCTCCAAGCGGCGAGAAATAGCGATCGGTATTGAACGAAACCACCGGATAAAGACCGAAGTAGGGGTCCAACTGGCCCGTTGCAGGGCCCATGAAGTACTCGTTGATCTTGTTCTCGAGGAAGCGCGGCTGGCTGACCTTCAGGTCGTAGCGGGAATGGGAGATGACGGCTTCCCAGTCGAACCGGTCGTTGAATATGGTGCCACGCAGGCCGGTGCTCAGATCGAGTGAACGCTCCTTGATGCGAGTCTGCTGGGCACCCAGGCCACCCAGTTCGCTGGGGGTGAAGATGCGCTGCGAATCAAGGATCGTGTCCATGTTCACGTCGTACACCAGTCCGGACTGCCAGAACTGGGTAGCGGACGCAATCTTGGCGTCGGCGCTGGCGACGCTGAGCTGCGCGAACGCCTGAAGTCCCCCGTCGAAATCGTAGGTCCCGTAGAGGTAACCCGTCATGTTTTCGTCAGAATTGCGGATCTGCTGGGTGGCGGGGTAGCCGAAATAGCCGCAGGTTCCGCGCGCCTCAAGCTCGAACTCGCTGAAGCGGGCGCAAGTGGAAGCTGCGTCTTCGCCGTCGGGATAGATGTAGGCGTTAAGCCCCGTTCCGATCAGGCGATCGCGCAGGCGCAGGCCGATGGTGGCGACCGCGTC
>NZ_JANJUE010000062.1 GCF_024710765.1 Pseudoxanthomonas sp. | reverse complement strand
TCACCGCCTCGATGGTGTCGGCGATCGCCCGCGGCTGCTCGTGGATTTCCTTCTGCATGAAGTGGCGGTACGGGCCCAGTTCCAGCGAGGCCAGCGAGACGTCGGAAACGTGCACGTCGCGCTCGACCGGCTGGTCGTTGCCGTCGAACACATGTACGGCCTGGCGGGTGACTTCGGCGGTGTCGCCCTCTTCCAGGAAGATCACCCGGCGGGTGGCCTGGATGATGGCCGAGACGTCCGAGGCGATGAAGTTCTCGCCCTCGCCCAGGCCGATCAGCAGCGGGCAGCCCATGCGGGCACAGACCATGCGCTCGGGCTCCTTGCGGCTGACCACGGCCAGCGCATAGGCGCCGGTGAGTTCCTTGACCGTGCGCTGCAGCGCGGCAAGCAGGTCGTCACCGCCCTTGAGGTGGTGGTGCATCAGGTGGGCGATGACCTCGGTGTCGGTCTGCGACTCGAATTCGTAGCCCAGCGCGCGCAGCTTCTCGCGCTGCTCCTCGTGGTTCTCGATGATGCCGTTGTGCACCAGCGCCACGCCGTGGCTGATGTGCGGGTGGGCGTTGGCCTCGGTGACCCCGCCGTGGGTGGCCCAACGGGTGTGGCCGATGCCCAGGCTGGCGTTGAAGCCCTCGGCGGCGGCGGCGCTCTCCATCTCCGACACGCGGCCGGTGCGGCGCACCCGGCGCACGTCCTTCTGCTCGACCACGGCGATGCCGGCGGAGTCGTAGCCGCGGTATTCCAGCCGCTTCAGTCCCTCGATGAGTACCGGTACCACGTCGCGATCGGCGATCGCTCCCACAATCCCGCACATAGAGTCTTGTCCACCTGAGTCAAAACGAGTCCGGATTGTACCGGGGGTGGACAGAACAGCCAGTGTCCGCGCCGGTGTCCGCGGACACCCGGACACCGTTCCGACGCCCCACTCCCCCTTTGCAATCAATCAGTTGCGATTGGCACGCATTCTGCATTGATGGGGCGTCTTCCCAATAAACGCATGCCATCGATGATTCGGGACACCTCCGCGCAAGACCGCCCCCTGGGCGCCGGCCCCGCCGCCGCCGCCAACCGTCCGTGGAAGCGCTGGCTGCTGCCGGCCGCCGGTGGCCTGGCCCTGCTGCTGGTCATCGTGTTCGCGGTGCGCGGCTGGGTGGGCGGCAGCCGTTCCTTCGACAGCGCGCGGGTGCGCATCGCCGAGGTCAAGCGTGGCGATCTGGTCCGGGACATCTCCGCCGATGGCCGGCTCATCGCCTCCAACAGCCCCACCCTGTACGCCATCGCCGGCGGCGTGGTGACCCTGAAGGTGGTGGCCGGCGACAAGGTGACCAAGGGCCAGGTGCTGGCCGAAATCGACAGCCCCGAACTGCGCAGCAAGCTGGCGCAGGAGCAGGCGGCACTGGCCGGCCTGGAAGCCGAGGCCAGCCGCGCCACCCTGGATGCGGCGGTGACCCGCGCCAATGCCCAGAAGGCCCTGGACCAGGCCGACATCGATCGCCAGGCCGCCCAGCGCGATCTGGAACGCTACCAGCGCGGCTTCGACGGCGGCGCGGTGCCGCAGATCGACGTGGCCAAGGCCAAGGACGATCTGCGCAAGACCGAGATCGCGATGGACCACGCCCGCAAGGACGTGAACCTGCAGGGCCAGGGCGCCAGCCTGGATGCCCGCAACAAACAACTGCTGGCCGAACGCCAGCGGTCCATCGTGGCCGAGGTGCAGCGCCAGGTCGATGCGCTGACCCTGCGTTCGCCCTTCGATGGCCAGGTCGGCCAGGTGCAGGCCGTGCAGCGCTCCAACGTGGCGATCAACGCGCCGGTGATGAGCGTGGTGGATCTGTCCAAGTTCGAAGTGGAGATCAAGGTGCCGGAGAGCTTCGCCCGCGACCTGGCGATCGGCATGCCGGCGCAGCTGACCAGCAACGGCCAGCCGTTCCCGGGCGAAATCTCGGCAGTCTCGCCGGAAGTGGTGAACGGCGAGGTCAACGCGCGCATCCGCTTCAGCGACAAGCAGCCGCCGGGCCTGCGCCAGAGCCAGCGCATGAGCGCGCGCATCCTGATGGACACGCGCCGCAACGTGCTGATGGTCGAGCGGGGTCCGTTCGTCGAGCAGTCCGGCGGCCGCTACGCCTACGTGATGGACGGCAGCTCCGCCGTTCGCCGTCCGGTCGAGCTGGGCGTCAGCAGCCTGAGCGCGGTGGAGGTCATCAGCGGCCTGCAGCCGGGCGACAAGGTAGTCGTCTCCGGCAGCGACCAGTTCGGCGACGCCGAGCGCGTCTCGATCAACTGACCACCCGAATCGAATCTTCCGTTTCCTGTTTTCGTATCCGTCGTTCCGTATTCCCGGACTTCCATGTTTCGCACACACCAGAAGGACTTCGCCATGCTCGAGATGCGTTCGGTTTCCAAGGTCTACCGCACTTCCCAGGTGGAGACGCACGCGTTGCGCTCCCTCGACCTGCATGTCCGTGATGGCGAGTTCGTCGCGGTGACCGGTCCGTCGGGTTCGGGCAAGACCACCTTCCTCAACATCGCCGGCCTGCTGGAAACCTTCACCGGCGGCACCTACACCCTGGACGGCCAGGACGTGAGCGGACTGTCGGACGACGCGCGCAGCAAGCTGCGCAACCAGAAGATCGGCTTCATCTTCCAGAGCTTCAACCTGATTCCCGATCTGAACCTGTTCGACAACGTCGACGTGCCGCTGCGCTATCGCGGCATGAGCGCCGCCGAGCGCAAGCAGCGCATCGAGGACGCGCTGACCCGGGTCGGCCTGGGCTCGCGCATGAAGCACTACCCGTCGGAACTGTCCGGCGGCCAGCAGCAGCGCGCGGCCATCGCGCGCGCCCTGGCCGGCACGCCGAAGATCCTGCTGGCGGACGAACCGACCGGCAACCTGGACTCGCAGATGGCGCGTGGGGTGATGGAGCTGCTGGAGGAAATCAACAGCCAGGGCACCACCATCATCATGGTCACCCACGATCCGGAACTGGCCGCGCGCGCGCAGCGCAACGTGCACATCGTCGATGGCGCCGCCACCGACCTGACCACCGAACCGCGATTGATTTCCACGGTGGGCCTGGACGTCAACCTCGCTCCCGCCCAGGCCTGAGGAGCTGACCATGTTCGGTTACTACTTCCAGCTCGCCCTGCGCAGCTTCAGGCGCAACAAGGTGCTGACCGCGCTGATGGTCCTGGCCATCGCGCTGGGCATCGGCGCCAGCATGACCACCCTGACCGTGTTCTACATCCTGTCCGGCGATCCGATGCCGGGTCGCAGCCACACCCTGTTCTATCCGCAGATGGATCCCCAGACCATGGATGGCTACGTCGCCGGCGAGGAGCCGGTGGAACAGGTCACCCGTTTCGACGCCGAGGCGCTGCTGCGCGAGAAGAAGGGCGATCGCCAGGCGTTGATGACCGGCGGCGGCATCAGCATCGAACCGGAGAAGCAGGGCCTGTCGCCGTTCGTGGTGGACGCGCGCTACACCTCGGCCGACTTCTTCCCGATGTTCGACGCCCCGTTCGACCACGGCAATGGCTGGACCGCCAAGGAGGACGACGCCCAGGCACGGGTGGCGGTCATTTCCAAGAAGCTCAACGACAAACTGTTCGACGGCGGCAACAGCGTGGGCAAGTCGATCCGCATCGACCAGCACGAGTTCCGCGTGATCGGCGTGCTGAAGGACTGGCGCCCCACCCCGCGCTTCTATGACATGAACAGTGATCGCTACGGCGAGGTGGAACAGGCGTTCCTGCCGTTCTCCACCGCCGTGAACCTGAAGATGGGACGCAACGGCTCGATGGACTGCTGGGGCGACAGCAACGGCGACGAGACCGGGGTCAACGCGCCCTGCGTGTGGATGCAGTACTGGGTGCAGCTGGACTCGCCGGAGAAGGTGGAAGCCTATCGGCAGTACCTGGTGAACTACTCCGATCAGCAGCGCCGTTCCGGCCGTTTCGAGCGCCCGACCAACGTGCGCCTGCGCAACGTCATGGAGTGGCTGGACTACAAGCGGGTCGTGCCCAATGACGTGCGCCTGCAGACCTGGCTGGCATTCGGCTTCCTGCTGGTGTGCCTGATCAACACGGTCGGCCTGCTGCTGGCCAAGTTCATGCGCCGGTCCAGCGAAATCGGCGTGCGCCGCGCGCTGGGCGCCTCCAAGGGAGCGATCTTCACCCAGGCGCTGGTGGAGGCCGGCACCATCGGCCTGGCCGGTGGCCTGCTCGGACTGGGACTTGCCTTGCTGGGCCTGTGGGCGGTGCGCCAGCAGCCGGCCAGCTACGCCGAACTGGCGCATCTGGATCCGGTGATGCTGCTGACCACGTTCGGCCTCGCCATCCTGGCCAGTGTCCTGGCGGGCCTGCTGCCCGCCTGGCGCGCCTGCCAGGTGACCCCGGCCATCCAGCTCAAATCCCAATGATCCAGCGGCCGGTCCGGCCGGGGCGCACGCGGTAGCTCTCTCTCCCGCGCAACCCTCGGCCGGTTCGGCAACTTCCCGGAGCACACCTCATGGATATCCGCCCCATCTTCTCCGCGCTGCGCCGGCACAAGACCGCCGCCGCGCTGATCGTCATCGAGATCGCGCTCAGCTGCGCGATCATCTGCAACGCCCTGTTCCTGATCAACGGACGGATCGAACGCATGGACCGCGTCAGCGGCCTGGCCGAGAACGAGGTCGTGCGCGTGCAGCTGACCGGCATCGGCCAGGACGACAACGCCGAAGCACTGACCAAGACCGATCTGGCTTCCCTGCGTTCGATTCCCGGCGTCAAGTTCGCCTCGGCGACCAACCAGGTCGCGTTCAACAACAGCTCCTGGAACAGCGGCGTCCGCCTGCAGCAGGACCAGACCCACCAGAACCTCAACGCCACGGTGTACATGGCCGACGATCAGATGATCGATACGCTGGGCCTGAACCTGGTGTCCGGCCGCAAGTTCAATGCCGATGAATTCATCGAGTGGGAGACACTGAACAAGCCCGACGTCAAGGTCAACATCCCGTCGGTGATCATCACCCGCAGCATGGCCAAGGCGCTGTACCCGGACCAGGATGCGCTGGGCAAGACGTTCTACAGCTGGGGCAACGAGCCGATCAAGATCGTGGGCATCGTCGACCACCTGGTGCGTCCCAGCGATCAGGGCGGTCCGACCGCATACGAGTATTCGATGATCTTCCCGATCCGGGTGCACTACAACGTCGGCGGCCATTACCTGCTGCGCACCGAACCTGGCCGCCGCGCCGAAGTGCTGAAGGCCGCCGAGGACGTGCTGCTGAAGAACAGCCCGAACCGCATCATCCTGGAGAAGGACACCCTGGAGGAAATGCGCCAGAACTTCTACCGGCAGGACCGCTCGATGGCCTGGCTGCTGGTGGCGGTGTGCGTGGCATTGCTGATCGTGACCGCCCTGGGCATCGTCGGCCTGGCCAGCTTCTGGGTGCAGCAGCGCTCCAAGCAGATCGGCGTGCGGCGGGCGCTGGGCGCGACCCGGCGACAGATCCTGCGCTACTTCCAGACCGAGAACTTCCTGCTCGCCTCGCTGGGCATCGTCATCGGCATGGCCCTGGCCTACGGCATCAACCAGATGCTGATGGGCAAGTACGAGTTGGCGCGGTTGCCGCTGTACTACCTGCCGGTGGGCGCGGTGCTGCTGTGGCTGCTGGGCCAGGCATCGGTGCTCGGCCCCGCCCTGCGCGCGGCGTCGGTACCGCCGGCGGTGGCGACCCGCAGCGCCTGATCCGCTTCGCCCACCATCGACTCCCCGCCTGACGGCGGGGAGTCCCCTTCCGCCGGGTGAACCATGGACCTCCGTTCCCTGTGCCGCCTTCCGCGGCTGCCGCTGTGCCGTCATCGCGGCCTGGCCACGCTGCTGGTGCTGGAAGTCGCGGTCGGTTTCCTGTTGCTGTATCTCGCCTGGCAGGCACAGGCGAACTGGCGGCATGCGCGGCAAGCCCCCAGCGGCGTCGACGAAACCGCCTTGCTGGTGGTGCCGCCCATGGGCGGCGCCGGCGACGTGATCGACGTGCCGGCGTTGACCCGGGCCGTGCGTGATCTGCCCGGCGTGCGCGCCGCCATCGCCTGCAACCAGGTGCCGTATGCGCGCAATTCATGGAATGCGTCGATCGGTACCCGCCTCCCGATCGGCCGGAACCTGATCGCCAGTCTCTATATGGGCGGCTCCGAACTGCCGGCCACGCTTGGCCTGCGGATCAGCGCCGGACGCGGGCTGCGGGCCGGCGAAGAGGAAATCATGGCGGCCCATTCCCGGCGAGATACCGAACTGCCGGCAGTGATCACCCGCACCCTGGCCGATCAGCTCTATCCCGGCCAGGCGGCCGTGGGGCGGCCGATCGTCGGCCTGCCACGGCCGGTACGCATCGTCGGCATCGTCGAGCACCTGCCGCTGCCGCTGGGCAGCCTGGGGAATGCCACGCCCGGCGCGGCGATGCTGCTGCCGTTGCGACCCGGTGACGCGTCCTGGGCGCATCTGCTCATTCGCACCGATCCACGCCAGCGCGATGCGGTGGCGCAACGGGTCCATGCCTTCCTGGTCGCGCGCCATCCCGCACGCCCGGTGGCCATGCCGTTGCGCGTGGACGAGATGCGCCTGCTGACCCTGCATGCGGAAAATCGCTGGCGGTGGACGACGCTGGCCTGCGCCGCCGGCTGGTGGCTGCTGACCCTGCTGAGCCTGGGCGTGGCCGGTCATTTGTGGGTGCAGCAGAGCGCGCCGCGGATCAGCCTGCATCGCGCGGTCGGCGCCACCGCGCGGCAGATCCGGCTGGCGGTGCGCTGGGAGCATTTCCTGATCGCCCTGGCCGGCATCGTCCTCGGCGCGTTTGCCGCGCGCGAACTGTTCCATCGCCTGCCCGCGCCATGGACCGCCGAACCGGCGTCGCCGTGGTGGCTGGCCGGCGCCGCGCTGCTGATCGTGGCGGCGTCGCAACTCGCCGCCACCTGGCCGGCGCGGCGCGCCTCCGGTGTCGCGCCCGAGCGCGTGACACGCAGGCCGTGGGTTAGGCTATAGGCATGCCCACCATCCTCGTCATCGACGACAACCGCGCCGTCAGCACCGCGCTGGAAGTCCTGTTTTCCCTGCACGACATCACCACCCTGCATGCCGAGTCGCCGGAGGCCGGCCTGGCCACGCTGCGGCAGGAACCGGTGGACCTGGTCATCCAGGACATGAACTTCTCCGCCGACACCACCTCCGGGGCGGAAGGCGAAGCGCTGTTCGCCGAAATCCGCGCGCAACATCCGGACCTGCCGGTGATCCTGCTGACCGCCTGGACCCACCTGGAAGCGGCGGTGAACCTGATCAAGGCCGGCGCGGTGGATTACATCGCCAAGCCCTGGGATGATCGCAAGCTGCTGGCGACGGTCAACAACCTGGTCGAACTGTCGGAAGCGCGCAGCGAACTGGATCGTCGCCGCAACCGCGAACGGCGCAGCCGCGAACAACTCGCCTCCCGTTACGACCTGCGGGGACTGGTGTTCGAGGATCCGGCCAGCGAACGCATGATCGCGCTGGCCTGCCAGGTGGCGCGTTCGGATCTGCCGGTGCTGATCACCGGTCCCAACGGCAGCGGCAAGGAGAAGATCGCCGAGATCATCCAGGCCAATTCCAGCGTGAAGACCGGTCCGTTCGTGACCCTCAACTGCGGCGCATTGCCGTCCGAACTGATCGAGGCCGAACTGTTCGGCGCCGAGGCCGGCGCCTACACCGGCGCCAACAAGGCGCGCGAAGGCAAGTTCGAGGCCGCCGACGGCGGCACCCTGTTCCTCGACGAAATCGGCAACCTGCCGCTGGCCGGGCAGATGAAGCTGCTGCGCGTGCTGGAAACCGGCCGCTTCGAGCGCCTGGGCTCCAACCGCGAGCGCCGGGTGACCGTGCGGGTGATCAGCGCGACCAATGCCGATCTGCCGACCATGATCCGCGAAGGCAGCTTCCGCGAGGATCTGTACTACCGGCTCAACGCGATTGAACTGAACCTGCCGCCGCTGGCCGAACGGCCGGGCGACATCCTGCCGCTGGCCGAGCATTTCCGACCCGCCGACAAACCGATCGGCGAGTCCGCGCGAACCGCGCTGGCGCGGCATGGCTGGCCAGGCAACGTGCGCGAACTGCGCAACGTGATGCAGCGCGCCGGACTGCTGGCGCAGGGCGCCCGCATCGAAGCCGACGATCTCAACCTGCCCCGATCGGCGCCGGTACGCAGCGCCCCCGTCGACGAGCCCGACAAGGCAGCGCTGGAGAACGCGCTGGCGCGGGCCGGCGGCGTGATCGCGCAGGCCGCGGCCGAACTGGGCCTGAGCCGGCAGGCGCTGTACCGGCGCATGGACCGCTACGGTATTCCCCGCGAATGATCCGCCGCTCGCTCGCCGGTCGCCTGCTGCTGTGGCTGCTGCCCTCGATGGCGGTGGCCATCGGCCTGCCGCTGCTGCTGCATCGCTGGCTGGGCGATGACCGGCTGGCTTTCCTGCTGTCGGCCCTGATCGCCCTGCCGCTGGTGATGCTGGCGGTGCGGCGTGCGCTGGCACCGATGAACTCGCTGTTCCGGGCGCTCTCCGGCAGCGTGAACAGCTATCGCGACGGCGAGTACAACTTCGGCATCCACTGGGACAGCCCGGACGAATTGGGCGGGCTGGTGGCCTCGCATGGCGAGCTGGGCGACGTGCTGCGCGAGCAGCGCCAGAGCCTGGTCCAGCGCGAATTGCTGCTCGATACGATGGTCCAGAACACGCCGG
>NZ_JANJUE010000059.1 GCF_024710765.1 Pseudoxanthomonas sp. | reverse complement strand
GACAAGGAAATGGTGATGCCTGGCGATAACGTGTCGATCACCGTCAAGCTGATCAACCCCATCGCCATGGAAGAAGGTCTGCGCTTCGCCATCCGTGAAGGCGGTCGTACCGTCGGCGCCGGCGTCGTGGCCAAGATCATCAAGTAACGAACTGACCGGGGCGGGCCCGAAAAGGGGCCGCCCCGTTTTCGTTGGCTCGTGACCCCGGCGAGAGCCGGGAACCATCGAGCCAACCCGTCAGGAATACGAGGGGGCAGGGCGGCGATAGCAGCCCCAACCTCAATCCAGCGACAAAATCAGCCGGATCTGCTGCAAAACAGCAAAAACATCGTTATAATGCGCGCCCCCGAACGGCCCTGCCGTCCCGGGACCTCGCAATACCCACGCCGGTTCCCCCTGGGAGGTAAGCTGGCGCTACCGCGAAAAGAAGCACAGGGAGTGCTTCGTGTTCGCCAGACTAAGGAGAGTCGCGTGCCTGCCCGCCCGGTTTCAGGGGGCGGATCCCCGCTATTGACGGGGTCAGTCATGCGCCCTATACTTTTCTGTCTGGGCGGGCCGGTTTACCGGCCTGCCCAGTTTTTCAGGATGAAACCCCAGGCCGCTCAGGCTCGTCGTCACCGCGCTTTCCCGGCGGTTCCGGCAAGGGGCTGAACGTCTGGACCCTACCGGGGCAAGGCATCCCAGAAGCCACGCCCGTCGCTCTTTAACGAAGGAAATTCCGTCATGGCGGACCAAAAGATCCGAATCCGGCTCAAGGCGTACGATCATCGCTTGATCGACCGCTCGGCCAGCGAGATCGTTGAGACGGCCAAGCGGACCGGCGCGCAAGTGCGCGGCCCGATCCCGCTGCCGACCAAGATCGAACGCTACACCGTCCTGGTATCCCCGCACGTCGACAAGGACGCCCGCGACCAGTACGAGACCCGCACGCACAAGCGCGTGCTCGACATCGTCGACCCGAACGACAAGACCGTGGACGCGCTGATGAAGCTCGAACTCGCGGCTGGCGTCGACGTTCAGATCAAGCTGACCTGAGGCCAACGACCATGACCGCGAAGAAATATTCGTTGGGAATCGTCGGCCGCAAGGCCGGCATGACCCGCGTGTTCACCGAAGATGGCAAGTCCATTCCGGTGACGCTGATTGAAGCCACCCCGAATCGCATCACCCAGATCAAGACCCAGGAAACCGACGGCTACAGCGCCGTGCAGGTGGCCGTGGGTACCCGTCGCGCCTCGCTGGTGACCAAGCCGGTCGCCGGTCACCTGGCCAAGGCCAAGGTCGAAGCCGGTCGCGGTCTGTGGGAGCTGCGCGTCGAAGCCGACAAGCTGGGCGACTTCACCGTCGGCGGCGAAATCAAGGCCGACATTTTCGAAGTGGGCCAGAAGGTCGACGTCCAGGGCGTGACCAAGGGCAAGGGCTTCCAGGGCACCATCAAGCGCTGGAACTTCACCATGGGCGACGCCACCCACGGTAACTCGTTGTCGCATCGCGCGCCGGGTTCGCTGGGTCAGCGCCAGACCCCGGGTCGTGTGTTCCCGGGCAAGAAGATGTCCGGCCACATGGGTGCCGTGACGCAGAGCACGCAGAACCTTGAAGTGGTTCGCGTGGATGCCGAGCGCGGCCTCATCGCCATTCGCGGCGCCGTGCCCGGCGCTGCCGGCGGCGACGTGATTGTGCGTCCGGCGAGCAAGGGTTGAGGAGAACGACAATGGAACTAGCCATTACAGGTAGCGCCAACAAGCTGTCGGTTTCCGACGCCGTGTTCGGTCGTGAATTCAGCGAAGACCTGGTCCACCAGGTGGTCGTTGCCTACCGCAATGCCGGTCGTGCCGGCACCAAGGCGCAGAAGACCCGCGCCGAAGTGAACGGCACCACCAAGAAGTCGAAGAAGCAGAAGGGCGGCGGTGCCCGTCACGGTGCCCTGACCGCGCCGATCTTCGTCGGCGGTGGTGTGACCTTCGCGGCGAAGCCCCGCAGCTTCGAGCAGAAGGTCAACCGCAAGATGTACCGTGCAGCCATCTGCGCGATCCTGTCGGAGTTGAATCGCCAGAACCGCCTGATGGTGGTCGATGCGTTCGACATCGACGCCGCCAAGACCAAGACGCTGATCGAGAAGCTGAAGGGTCTGGAAGTCGGTCAGCGCCCGCTGATCGTCACCGAAGACGCTTCCGAGCATCTGTACCTGTCCGCGCGCAACCTGCCGTATGTGGAAGTGCGTGACGTGCAGGGCCTGGATCCGGTCGCCCTGGTGGGCGCCGACAGCGTCGTCGTCACCGCCGATGCCGTCAAGAAGATCGAGGAGTGGCTGGCATGAGCAACGAGAAAATCTTCAGCGTGCTGCGTGCTCCGCGTGTCTCCGAGAAGACGGCGCGCCTGCAGGAAGTTTCCAACCAATACGTCTTTGAAGTTTCGAACGACGCCACCAAGGCCGATGTGAAGGCCGCCGTGGAAAAGTTGTTCGACGTCAAGGTCGAGGCAGTCAATGTGGTCAACGTGAAGGGCAAGAACAAGTCCTTCCGTTTCCGCAACGGCCGTCGCGGCGACTGGCGCAAGGCGTACGTGCGTCTGGCCGAAGGCCAGGCTATCGACGTAACGGCCAAGGCCTGAGGTAGACCCACATGCCATTGATGAAATTCAAGCCAACCTCCGCCGGCCGCCGTTCCGCGGTTCGCGTGGTGACGCCGGACCTGCACAAGGGTGCGCCGCACGCCGCGTTGCTGGAGAAGCAGAGCAAGACCGGTGGCCGCAACCACCACGGTCGCATCACCACCCGTCATATCGGTGGTGGTCACAAGCAGCACTACCGCATCATCGACTTCAAGCGCGACAAGGAAGGCATCCCGGCGCGCGTTGAGCGGATCGAATACGATCCGAACCGCACCGCGCACATCGCGCTGCTGTGCTACGTCGACGGCGAGCGCCGCTACATCATCGCCCCGAAGGGCCTGAAGGCGGGTGACCAGGTCATCGCCGGCAGCGACGCGCCGATCAAGGTCGGCAACACGCTGCCGCTGCGCAATATCCCGGTCGGTACCACGGTCCACGGCATCGAACTGAAGCCGGGCAAGGGCGCCCAGATCGCCCGCGCCGCCGGCGCCGCCGTGCAGCTGGTCGCACGCGAGCAGGGCTTCGCCACGCTGCGCCTCCGCTCCGGCGAAATGCGCAAGGTGCAGGTCGAATGCCGCGCCACCGTCGGTGAAGTCGGCAATGACGAGCACAGCCTGGAAAAGCTGGGCAAGGCCGGTGCCAAGCGCTGGCGCGGTATCAAGCCGACCGTCCGCGGCGCGGCCATGAACCCGGTTGACCACCCGCACGGTGGTGGTGAGGCCAAGGCCGGCCAGGGCAACCCGCACCCGGTCACCCCGTGGGGCGTGCCGACCAAGGGTTACAAGACGCGCAAGAACAAGCGCACTCAGCAATTCATCGTCCGCGATCGTAGGGGCTAATCGACCATGGCACGTTCACTCAAGAAGGGCCCGTTCGTCGATCACCACCTCGTCAAGAAGGTGGAGGCCGCCGGCGGCAGCAAGAAGCCGATCAAGACCTGGTCGCGCCGCTCGATGATCCTGCCGGAAATGGTGGGCTTCACGATCGCAATCCATAACGGCAAGAACCACGTTCCGGTGCTGGTCAACGAGAACATGGTCGGCCATAAGCTCGGCGAATTTGCCGTCACCCGTACCTTCAAGGGCCACGGTGGCGACAAGAAAGCCGGCGGCAAGAAGTAAGGAGAGATGACCATGGAAGCGAAAGCCATCCTGCGCACCGCGCGCATCTCCCCCCAGAAGGCCCGCCTGGTCGCTGACCAGGTGCGTGGACTGTCGGCCGAGCGTGCCGTCAACCTGCTGAAGTTCTCGGACAAGAAGGCTGCCCACCTGATCAAGAAGGTGGTGGAGTCGGCGATTGCCAATGCCGAGAACAACCAGGGCGCCGACGTCGACGAGCTGAAGGTCAAGACCATCATGGTCGACGAAGGTCCGGTGCTGAAGCGTTTCATGGCCCGCGCCAAGGGCCGTGGTACCCGCATTCTGAAGCGCACCAGCCACATCACCGTGGTCGTGGGCGAGGGCAAATAAGTATGGGTCACAAAGTTCATCCGACCGGAATCCGCCTGGGCATCGCCAAGGACTGGAATTCCAAGTGGTTCGCCAACAAGCGCGACTACGCCGACTACCTGGCGGCCGACCTCAAGGTGCGCGAAATGCTGCGCAAGAAGCTGGCGCAGGCGGGCATCTCCAAGATCCTGATCGAGCGTCCGGCCAAGACCGCCCGCGTGACCATCCACACCGCCCGTCCGGGCGTGGTGATCGGCAAGCGCGGTGAGGACATCGAGAAGCTGCGCAAGGAAGTCAGCGACCTGATGGGCGTCCCGGCGCACATCAACGTCACCGAAGTCCGCAAGCCGGAACTGGACGCGCAGCTGGTGGCCGAGGCGATCGCCCAGCAGCTGGAGCGCCGCATCATGTTCCGCCGCGCCATGAAGCGCGCGGTCGGCAACGCGATGCGCCTGGGCGCCCTGGGCATCAAGGTCAATGTCGCTGGCCGCCTGAACGGCGCGGAAATCGCCCGTTCCGAGTGGTACCGCGAAGGCCGCGTGCCGCTGCACACCCTGCGTGCGGACATCGACTACGGCTTTGCTGAAGCCAAGACCACCTACGGCATCATCGGCATCAAGGTGTGGGTCTACAAGGGCGAAATCTTCGATTTCAGCCAGGTGGGCCAGGAGAAGCAGGACGACACGCCGCGCGCCGAACGCAATGAGCGCAGCGACCGTCCGCGTGGACCGCGCCGTGATCGCGAGGCGAGGGAATAATCATGTTGCAACCCAAGCGAACCAAATACCGCAAGATGCACAAGGGCCGTAACGAAGGCCTGAGCTGGAACGGTAACCTCGTCAGCTTCGGCGAGTACGGCCTGAAGGCCACGGCGCACGGTCAGCTGACCGCGCGCCAGATCGAGGCGGCCCGCCGCTCCATCAGCCGTTACGTCAAGCGTGGCGGCAAGATGTGGATCCGCGTGTTCCCCGACAAGCCGATCACCAAGAAGCCGATCGAAGTCCGAATGGGCTCCGGCAAGGGCAACGTGGAGTACTGGGTCGCCCAGATCCAGCCCGGTCGCATGATCTATGAAATCGAAGGCGTCAGCGAGGACATCGCGCGCGAGGCGTTCCGCCTGGCTGCGGCCAAGCTGTCCGTCACCACCCAATTCGTGACCCGGACGGTGCGCTAATGGAACTCAAGCAACTCCGCGAGAAGTCGGCTGACGAACTGAAGGCCCACCTGACCGAGCTGCGCAAGGAGCAATTCTCCCTGCGCATGCAGAAGGTTACTGGCCAGCTGCCGAAGACCCATGAAACCCGCCGGGTTCGCCGCGAGATCGCTCGCGTCAAGACCCTGCTCGGCGGCAAGAAGTAAGGAGCGCCCGAGATGAGCGATAACAAAGACAAAGCGCAACGCACCATCGAAGGCCGCGTCGTCAGCAACAAGATGGACAAGACCGTCACCGTGCTGGTGGAGCGTCAGGTCAAGCATGCCCTGTACGGCAAGTACATCCGTCGTTCCACCAAGCTGCACGCGCACGACGCGGACAACAGCTGCAAGGAAGGCGACGTGGTGCGTGTGACCGAAATCGCCCCGATGTCCAAGACCAAGAACTGGCGCGTGGTGGAAATCGTCACCCGCGCGGCTGAATAAGAGGAGATCTGAATCATGATCCAGATGCAGAGCTACCTTGACGCGGCCGACAACTCCGGCGCCAAGGAACTGATGTGCATCAAGGTGCTGGGCGGCTCCAAGCGCCGTTACGCCGGCATCGGCGACATCATCAAGGTGACCGTCAAGGACGCCATCCCGCGTGGCAAGGTGAAGAAGGGCGAAGTCTACGACGCCGTGGTCGTGCGCACCCGCAAGGGCGTTCGTCGCCCGGACGGTTCGCTGATCCGCTTCGACGGCAACGCCGCCGTGCTGCTCAACAACAAGCAGGAGCCGATCGGCACCCGCATCTTCGGGCCCGTGACCCGTGAGCTGCGTTCCGAGAAGTTCATGAAGATCGTTTCGCTCGCGCCTGAAGTGCTCTGAGCGGAGGACATAGAAATGGCAAACCGTATCAAGAAGGGCGACCAGGTGGTCGTCATCGCCGGCAAGGACAAGGGCAAGAAGGGCGACGTGGTGCGCGTGGACGGTGACCGTGTGGTCGTCTCCAACGTCAACGTCGTCAAGCGCCACACCAAGCCGAATCCGCAGGCGGGCATCGCCGGCGGCGTGGTCGAGCGTGAATCCTCGATCCACATTTCGAACGTCGCTCTGTTCAACCCGGCCACCGGCAAGGGCGAGCGTATCGGTTTCAAGGTCCTGGAGGATGGACGCAAACTGCGTGTGTTCCGCTCCAGTGGTGAGGCGCTCGACGCCTGAGGAATGAGGTCATGACCACCCGTCTCGAAAAAATCTACAAGGAAGAAGTGGCACCGGCTCTGATGAAGAAGTTCGGTTACACCAATCCGATGGAAGTCCCGAAGATCACCAAGATCACCATCAACATGGGTGTGGGTGAAGCGGCGACCAACAAGAAGATCCTGGAAAATGCCGTGGCCGACCTGGCCAAGATCACCGGCCAGAAGCCGATCACGACCAAGTCCCGCATCTCGGTGGCTTCGTTCAAGATCCGCGACGGCTGGCCGATCGGCTGCAAGGTGACCCTGCGTCGCGCCAAGATGTACGAGTTCCTGGATCGCCTGATCAACATCTCGCTGCCGCGCGTGCGTGACTTCCGCGGCGTGTCGGGCCGTTCGTTCGACGGCCGCGGCAACTACAACATGGGCGTGAAGGAACAGATCATCTTCCCGGAAATCGACTTCGACCAGGTCGACGCGCTCCGCGGCATGGATATCGCCATCACCACCACCGCCAAGAGCGACGCCGAAGCCAAGGCGCTGCTGGAAGCGTTCAAGTTCCCGTTCCGTAACTGAGTCGCAGGAAAACCACACATGGCAAAGACCTCAATGGTGAACCGCGATATCAAGCGGGCCAAGCTGGCGAAGAAGTACGCCGCCAAGCGCGAAGCACTGAAGAAGATCATCTCGGGCGTCAACGCGTCCTACGAAGAGAAGATGGACGCAGTGACCAAGCTGCAGAAGCTGCCGCGCGATTCCTCGCCGTGCCGCGAGCGCAACCGTTGCGAGCTGTCGGGTCGTTCGCGCGGTGTCTACCGCAAGTTCGGCCTGGGCCGCAACAAGCTGCGTGAAGCCACCATGCGTGGCGACGTGCCCGGTCTGCGCAAGGCCAGCTGGTAACAGATCCGGCCTCCCGGGCCCGCCTCGGGACGGTCAGAAGGCAAGTCCGGCACATGCCGGACTTGTTGTTGTACAATTGCCGGTTCCCGCGGTCCGCCGCGGAGCCTGGTCCCGACGGGACCGCCACCTGGGGCTTCCAGGCACAACCCAAGATTTTCGCGAAAGCGGATATCGGTGCTACTCAAAAGGCAACCACTTATGAGCATGACTGATCCCATCGCCGACATGCTGGTCCGCATCAAGAATGCGGCCGCCGTCGGCAAGCAGACGGTGAAAATGCCGTCCTCCAAGATCAAGGCCTCGATCGCCAACGTCCTGAAGTCGGAAGGCTACATCGCCGACGCGCGCGTGACGAAGACCGAGAACAACAAGGCCGAGCTGGAAATCGTCCTGAAGTACTTCGAAGGCAAGCCGGTCATCGAGAAGCTTTCGCGCGTGTCCCGTTCGGGCCTGCGCCAGTACCGCGGCAAGGCCGAGCTGCCGAAGGTTCTCGGCGGTCTGGGCGTCGCCATCATTTCCACCTCCAAGGGCATCATGACCGATGCGCAGGCGCGCCAGCAGGGCGTCGGCGGTGAAGTCCTGTGCTTCGTGGCCTAACGGAGTAAGCCAATGTCCCGTGTAGCCAAAAAGCCGATTGCCCTGCCCAAGGGCGTTGAAATCACCTCCCAGGCCGATGCGCTGAGCGTCAAGGGCCCGAAGGGGACCCTGTCGATCGCCAAGCCAGCCGGCGTCCAGATCTCGATCGAGAACGGCGTCGCCAACCTGTCCCCGGAAACCCTGGAGCACGACGCGATCACCGGCACCATCCGCGCCATCCTCGCCAACATGGTGAAGGGCGTGTCCGAAGGTTTCGAGCGCAAGCTGGAACTGGTCGGCGTGGGTTACCGCGCCGCGATGCAGGGCAAGGACCTGAGCCTGTCGCTCGGTTTCTCGCACCCGGTCGTGTTCCAGGCGCCGGAAGGCATCACCCTCGCCACCCCGACCCAGACCGAAATCCTGGTGCAGGGTGCCGACAAGCAGCGCGTGGGCGAAGTCGCCGCCAAGATCCGCGGTTTCCGTCCGCCGGAGCCCTACAAGGGCAAGGGCGTGAAGTACTCCGACGAGACCATCATCCGTAAGGAAGCGAAGAAGGCGTAAGCACGCCTTCGGCTTCGAGGAACCAGATCATGAGCATCAAGAACACCGCCCGCCTGCGCCGCGCCAAGTCGACCCGTTCGCACATCCGCGAGCTGGGCGTGCCGCGCCTGTCCGTCCTGCGTACCGGCCAGCACATCTACGCCCAGCTGTTCACCGCCGACGGCGCCAAGGTCATCGCTTCGGCGAACACCCTGCAGGCCGACGTGAAGGATGGCCTGAAGAACGGCAAGAACAGCGATGCCGCTGCCCGCGTGGGCAAGATCATCGCCGAGCGCGCCAAGGCCGCGGGCATCGAGAAGGTGGCCTTCGACCGTTCCGGTTACCGCTTCCATGGCCGTATCAAGGCCCTGGCCGACGCGGCCCGCGAAGGCGGCCTGCAGTTCTAATCTTGAAAGGCATGGGGGCGACCCCATGCCTTGACCTGCCGGCGCGGGTTGCGCCGGGCGCCCCGGTCCTTCTGCGACCGGACGCGTGGCAACGAAGTACTTCACAACCATAAGTGGCCAAGCCACAAATCCACATCAACCAAGGATTCAAACATGGCAGAACAACGTGAACCGCGGGGTCGTGATCGCGACCGCAACCGCGAAGAGAAAGTCGACGACGGCATGATCGAGAAGCTGGTCGCGGTCAACCGCGTCAGCAAGACCGTCAAGGGCGGCCGCCAGTTCACCTTCACCGCGCTGACGGTGGTGGGCGACGGCGCCGGCAAGATCGGTTTCGGTTACGGCAAGGCGCGCGAAGTGCCGGTCGCCATCCAGAAGTCGATGGAGTACGCCCGCAAGAACATGTCCAACGTCGAGCTGAACAACGGCACCCTGTGGCACCCGGTCAAGGCCGGCCACGGCGCGGCGCGCGTGTTCATGCAGCCGGCCTCGGAAGGTACCGGCGTGATCGCCGGTGGCGCCATGCGCGCCGTGCTGGAAGCCGTGGGCGTGAAGAACGTGCTGGCCAAGGCAGTGGGTTCGCGCAACCCGATCAACCTGGTCCGCGCCACCCTGAAGGGCCTGAGCGACATGCAGTCGCCGACCCGCATTGCGGCCAAGCGCGGCAAGAAGGTGGAGGAACTCCTCAATGGCTAACGAGTCCAACAAGACCGTCAAGGTGCGCCTGGTGCGTGGCCTGCGTGGTTCCCAGTCCCGCCACCGCCTGTCGGTGAAGGCGCTGGGCCTGAACAAGCTGAACGATGTGCGTGAACTCAAGGACAGCCCGCAGGTTCGCGGCCTGATCGCCAAGGTCCACTACCTCGTCAAGGTCGAGGAGTAATCAACATGCGTCTGAATACGTTGAAGCCCGCCGAGGGCGCCCGCGCCGAACGCACCCGCGTTGGCCGCGGTATCGGTTCCGGCCTGGGCAAGACCGCGGGTCGCGGTCACAAGGGTTCCTTTGCCCGCGCGGGCAAGGGCAAGATCAAGGCGAAGTTCGAAGGCGGCCAGATGCCGCTGATCAAGCGTCTGCCGAAGGTCGGTTTCCGCTCCAAGCTCAAGCAGGACACCGCCGAGGTGCTGTCCTACCAGCTGGACAAGCTGGAAGCCGGCGATATCGATTTCGCCGCGCTGCGTGCCGCCAAGCTGGTCCCCAGCACCGCCAAGCGCGCCAAGATCGTCAAGAAGGGCGAACTGACCAAGAAGTTCGTGCTCAAGGGCGTGCTGGCCACCGCGGGTGCCAAGGCGGCTATCGAAGCCGCCGGCGGCAGCGTGCAGGAGTAAGTGACGCATGGCGCAGGGTAATGCCGCCAGCGCGCTGGCAGGCGCAGGCAAGTTCACCGAACTCCGCCAGCGCCTGCTGTTCGTGCTGGGTGCCTTGATCGTCTACCGCATCGGCTGCTACGTGCCGGTGCCGGGCGTCAATCCCGACGCCATGCTGGCGATGATGCAGAGCCAGGGCGGCATCGTGGACATGTTCAACATGTTCTCCGGTGGTGCCCTGCATCGCTTCAGCATCTTCGCGCTGAACGTCATGCCGTACATTTCGGCGTCGATCGTGATGCAGCTGGGCGTGCACATCTTCCCCAGCCTGAAGGCGCTGCAGAAGGAAGGCGAGTCCGGTCGCCGCAAGATCACCCAGTATTCGCGCATCGGCGCGGTATTGCTGGCGGTGGTGCAGGGCGGCAGCATTGCCGTCGCGCTGCAGAACCAGTTGGCGCCGGGTGGCATGCCGGTGGTGTACTCGCCGGGACTGGGCTTCGTCCTGACCGCCGTGGTCGCGCTGACCGCGGGCACCATCTTCCTGATGTGGCTGGGCGAGCAGGTGACCGAGCGTGGCGTCGGCAACGGCGTGTCGCTGATCATCTTCGCCGGTATCGTCGCGGGCCTGCCGGGTGCCGTGCTGACCACCCTGGAAGCCTTCCAGACGGGTACGCTCAACGCCATCTCGCTGATCATCATCGTGCTGGTGGTATTTGGCTTCACCTTCTTCGTGGTGTTCGTGGAACGCGGCCAGCGCCGCATCACCGTGAACTACGCGCGTCGCCAGGGTGGTCGCAGCGCGTACATGAACCAGACCTCGTTCCTGCCGCTGAAGCTCAACATGTCGGGCGTCATCCCGCCGATCTTCGCCTCCAGCATCCTGGCCTTTCCGGCCACGCTGGCGATGTGGTCCGGCCAGAACGGCGCGACGACCTGGCTGCAGCGCATCACCCAGGCGCTCGCCCCGGGCGAACCGCTGCACATGATTGTGTTCGCGGCGATGATCATCGGTTTCGCGTTCTTCTACACGGCGCTGGTGTTCAACTCGCAGGAAACCGCGGAGAACCTGAAGAAGTCGGGCGCGCTGATTCCGGGCATCCGTCCGGGCAAGGCCACGGCCGACTACGTCGATGGCGTGCTGACCCGCCTGACCGCGGCCGGTTCGCTGTACCTGGTGGCGGTGTGCCTGTTGCCGGAAGTGATGCGGACCCAGCTGGGTACCTCGTTCTACTTCGGCGGCACCTCGTTGCTGATCGTGGTGGTGGTGGTGATGGACTTCATCGCGCAGGTCCAGGCGCACCTGATGTCCCACCAGTACGAAAGCCTGCTGAAGAAGGCCAATTTGAAGGGTGGTTCCCGCGGCGGTCTTTCGCGCGGATAATCGCCTCCTGGCGCGGAAGCCATCCGCGCGGCCGGCCCTCCGGGGCCGGACCAACCAAAAGGGCGGCCCGGGCGGCGATCTCGCGCACGGGTGTGGAGCAGCCGGTCCCGCGCCAGAGTAGCGCGGGCGGGGCAGGGCTCCGGGGGCGACCCCGGGCCAGGCACCAGGCAGCTTCCGGCGCCGGAGCATGGGCACACTCCCCATGCCGGGCTTCGTGCCGCCCCCCGGGTCGGCGCGGGCTTCCCAGTAACCCGAGATCTTGCTAAAATTTCCAGTTCACTCCGTCCGTCTGCCTGTTTTCCGTCTTGGAAAGGGGGCCTGCCGGGCCATCAAACACAGTTGGAGACCGCGTCATGGCGCGTATTGCAGGTGTCAACCTGCCTGCCCAGAAGCATGTCTGGGTCGGTTTGCAAAGCATCTACGGCATTGGCCGTACCCGTTCCAAGAAGGTCTGCGAAGCCGCTGGCGTCGCCGTGACCACCAAGATCCGCGACCTGTCGGAGCCGGAAGTCGAGCGCCTGCGCGCCGAAGTCGGCAAGTACGTGGTCGAAGGCGACCTGCGCCGTGAAGTAGGCATCGCGATCAAGCGCCTGATGGACCTGGGCTGCTATCGCGGCCTGCGCCATCGCCGCGGCTTGCCGCTGCGCGGCCAGCGTACCCGCACCAACGCCCGTACCCGCAAGGGTCCGCGCAAAGCCATCAAGAAGTAAGGGGCGACCATCATGGCCAAGCCAGCTGCTGCCAAAGTCAAGAAGAAGATCAAGCGCGTCATCACCGACGGCGTCGCCCACGTCCACGCTTCTTTCAACAACACCATCGTCACCATCACCGATCGCCAGGGCAATGCGCTTTCCTGGGCGACCTCCGGTGGTGCCGGTTTCCGCGGCTCGCGCAAGTCGACGCCGTTTGCCGCGCAGGTCGCCGCCGAAAAGGCCGGTCGTGCTGCGCTGGACTACGGCGTGAAGTCGCTGGAAGTCCGCATCAAGGGCCCGGGTCCGGGCCGCGAGTCCGCCGTTCGTTCGCTGAACAACGTCGGCTACAAGATCACCAACATCATCGACGTGACGCCAATCCCGCACAACGGGTGCCGTCCGCCGAAGAAGCGTCGCGTCTAAGGGGGCGATAAGAAATGGCTCGTTATATCGGTCCTACCTGTAAGCTCGCGCGCCGCGAAGGCGCCGACCTCTCCCTGAAGAGCCCGGCCCGTGCGCTGGACTCCAAGTGCAAGCTGGAGCAGAAGCCCGGCCAGCACGGCGCAGCGCGCAAGGGCAAGCTTTCCGACTACGCCACCCAGCTGCGCGAGAAGCAGAAGGTCAAGCGTATCTACGGCCTGCTGGAGCGCCAGTTCCGCAACTACTACAAGAAGGCCTCGACCAAGAAGGGCAACACCGGCGAGAACCTCCTGCAGTTGCTGGAAACCCGCCTGGACAACGTGATCTACCGCATGGGCTTCGCCGTGACCCGTCCGGCCGCCCGCCAGCTGGTCTCGCACCGTGGCGTGCTGGTCAACGGCAAGCCGGTCAACCTGCCGTCCTACCAGGTCAAGGCCGGTGACGCGATTGCCCTGTCCGAGCGTGCCCAGAAGCAGCTGCGCGTGCAGGAGTCGCTGACCCTGTCCGAACAGCTCGACCTGAGCCCGTCCTGGATCGAAGTCGACGCGAAGAAGTTCAGCGGCGTGTTCAAGGCCGTGCCGGAACGTTCCGACCTGCCTGCGGACATCAACGAAGCGCTGATCGTCGAGTTGTACTCGAAGTAATTCATTCACGCACCCCCGATGCCCCCGTCGGGGGTTTGCAGGAGACAAAGCAACATGACGGGTATCACTCAGCAAGTGCTGCGCCCCCGCGGCCCGCAGATCGAGCGTCTGACCGACAACCGTGCCAAAGTGGTCATCGAGCCGCTGGAGCGCGGTTACGGCCATACGCTCGGCAATGCGCTGCGCCGCGTGCTGCTCTCGTCGATTCCCGGCTTCGCGATCACCGAAGTCGAGATCGACGGCGTGCTGCACGAATACAGCACCATCGAAGGCCTGCAGGAAGACGTGCTGGAAGTCCTGCTGAACCTCAAGGATGTGGCCATCCGCATCCACACCGGTGACTCCTCGACCCTGACCCTGAGCAAGCAGGGCCCGGGCGTGGTGACCGCCGCGGACATCAAGACCGATCACAACGTCGAAATCCTCAACCCGGACCTGGTCATCTGCACCCTGACCAAGGACACCGCGCTGAACATGCGCCTGAAGATCGAGCGTGGTTTCGGCTACCAGCCGGCCGCCGCGCGTCGTCGTCCGGATGAAGAGACCCGCAGCATCGGCCGCCTGGTGCTGGACGCCTCGTTCTCGCCGGTCCGCCGCGTCGCCTATGCCGTGGAAGCCGCGCGCGTGGAGCAGCGTACCGACCTGGACAAGCTGGTCCTGGACATCGAAACCAACGGCACGATCGACGCCGAGGAAGCCGTGCGCACCGCGGCCGATATCCTGAGCGATCAGCTGTCGGTGTTCGGCGACTTCACCCATCGCGACCGCGGCGCCGCCAAGCCGGCCAGCAGCGGCGTGGATCCGGTGCTGCTGCGTCCGATCGACGATCTGGAGCTGACCGTGCGTTCGGCCAACTGCCTCAAGGCCGAGAGCATCTACTACATCGGCGACCTGATCCAGAAGACCGAAGTCGAACTGCTCAAGACCCCGAACCTCGGCAAGAAGTCGCTGACCGAGATCAAGGAAGTCCTGGCGCAGCGCGGCCTGTCCCTGGGCATGAAGCTGGAGAACTGGCCGCCGGCCGGTGTCGCCCAGCACGGCATGCTCGGCTGATACGCCACACGCAGCATCGCAGTACCCCGCGCCTCCGGGCGCGGGTAGTGACAAGCAGCAACGTCGACGGGCCTGAAGGCCCGCGACGGTTTCCGGCCACGGAGCACAGGCCGGTTCGGACCATCCGCAGTCCAAGTTCCAACGCCAGGATGGCGACAACGATGTCCAACAGTTCCAACATTCATCAGGAATCAAACCCATGCGCCACCAGAAATCCGGCCGCAAGTTCAGCCGCACCAGTGCCCATCGCGAAGCGATGTTCAGCAACATGGCTGCCTCGCTGATCAAGCACGGCCTCATCCGTACCACCCTGCCGAAGGCCAAGGAACTGCGCCGCGTCGCCGAGCCGCTGATTACCCTGGCCAAGGTCGATGGCGTCGCCAACCGCCGCCTCGCCTTCTCGCGCCTGCGCGACAAGGAAGCCGTGGGCACGCTGTTCACCACCCTCGGCCCGCGTTACCAGTCCCGTCCGGGCGGCTACCTGCGCGTCCTCAAGTGCGGTTTCCGCGCTGGCGACAACGCGCCGATGGCCTACGTCGAGCTGCTGGACCGTCCGGAAGCCGCCGAGTAATCAGCAGCGCCCGACGACCCCGAAAAACCCCGGCAATGCCGGGGTTTTTTGTGCCTGCGAGCCCCATCCCCGGCTGCTGGGCCGATGAAGATGGGACCACCGATTCCCGGTCCGTCCGGGAATGCCCCGGCCTGCTGGCCGGGCGCGTGGCTGGAGGACGCGGGAACGGTTATGTGTGGCCGCGCCACGATGGAGAGAATCCGGAATTTGTTTTTGCCCTTCACGCGGTGATAATGCGGCCTGCCCCTTCGCCGTGAGCCTTCATGAACCCGTTCCGCTGGTCGTTCCGTGCGCAGTTCCTCCTCGGCTTCGTCATCTGTGCGGGCCTGCTTGCCTATGCGCTGTACCTGGAGCACGTGCAGGGGTTGATTCCCTGTCCGCTGTGCACCTTCCAGCGTGGTGCGTTCGCCCTGCTGGGACTGGTGTTCCTGCTGGGCACGCTGCACTCGCCGAAGGCCTCGGGCGGGCGCGGGTTCTACGGCATCCTCGGACTGGCCGCCGCCGGCCTGGGCATCGGCATCGCCGGCCGCCACGTCTGGCTGCAGCACCTGCCGCCGGATCAGGTGCCCGCCTGCGGTCCCGACCTGGCCTACATGATGGAAGCCTTCCCGATGGGCGACGTGCTCCGGCAGGTCCTGACCGGGTCCGGGGAATGCGCCAAGGTCGACTGGGCGTTCCTGGGCCTGTCGATGCCGGGTTGGGCGCTGGTGTGGTTCGTGCTGCTGGCGCTGTGGGCGCTGCTGGCCGGCTTCAAGCGGCGCAAGTCCCGCTATTACTGAGGTTTGACGCGGCGCACCATTCTGTCACCATGGTGGACCGCACGAGGAATCCCCCATGAGCACCCCCGATCGCAATCTCCGCGCCGTCAGCCTGCCCGCGAACTGGGCTCCGGACAGCTGGCGCGGCAAGCCGGCGGTGCAGATGCCGACCTATCCGGATGCCGCGGGGCTGGCGTCCGCGCTGGGCGAACTTCGCCAGTTGCCGCCGCTGGTGACTTCGTGGGAGATCTTCGCGCTCAAGAAGCAACTGGCGGAAGCGCAGGAAGGCAAGCGCTTCCTGCTGCAGGGCGGTGATTGTGCGGAGAGCTTCAGCGACTGCGAGTCCGGGCTGATTTCCAACCGCCTGAAAGTCCTGCTGCAGATGAGCCTGGTGCTGGTCCATGGCCTGCGCCTGCCGGTGGTACGGGTGGGCCGCTTCGCGGGCCAGTACGCCAAGCCGCGTTCGGCCGACACCGAGACCCGCGACGGCGTGACGCTGCCGAGCTACCGCGGCGATCTGGTCAACCAGCCCGAGTTCACAGCGGAAGCGCGGGTGCCGGATCCACGCCGGATGATCAAGGCGCATGCGCGTTCGGCGATGACGATGAATTTCGTCCGCGCGCTGATCGACGGCGGCTTCGCCGACCTGCATCACCCGGAGTACTGGAACCTGAGCTGGGTCGGCTATTCGCCGTTGTCGGCCGAGTACCAGGACATGGTGCGCTCGATTGGCGACGCGGTGCGCTTCATGGAAACCCTGTCCGGTTCCGAGGTGCACAACCTCAACCGCATCGATTTCTACACTTCGCACGAAGCGCTGCTGCTGCCCTACGAAGAAGGGCTGACCCGCGAGGTGCCGCGCCAGTGGGGCTGGTTCAACCTGAGCACGCACTTCCCGTGGATCGGCATGCGTACCGCCGCCGTCGACGGTGCGCACGTGGAGTACCTGCGCGGCGTGCGCAATCCCATCGCGATCAAGGTCGGTCCGTCGGTATCGCCGGATCAACTGCTGCGCCTGATCGACGTATTGAACCCCGAAGACGAGCCGGGCCGGCTGACCTTCATCCATCGCATGGGGGCGACCCAGATTGCCGACAAGTTGCCGGCATTGCTGGAAGCGGTCCGCCGGGATGGGCGGCGCGTGCTGTGGGTCTGCGATCCGATGCACGGCAACACCGAGAGCACGTCCAACGGTTACAAGACCCGCCGGTTCGACAACATCCGCAGCGAAGTCGAGCAGTCCTTCGATCTGCATGCCGCGGCGGGCACCCGCCTGGGTGGCGTGCACCTGGAACTGACCGGCGAGGATGTCACCGAGTGCACGGGTGGCGCGCGCGAGCTGACCGACGCCGATCTGGAACGCGCCTATCGCTCGACGGTGGATCCGCGCCTGAACTACGAGCAGTCGCTGGAAATCGCGATGTCGATCGTGCGCAAGCAGAACCAGCTGGCGTCGCCGACGGGACGCTGAGCGCGCGGTTTTCCTTCAGGACCAGTGCGCGTGCATGCCACGCGCCGGCTGCGGGATGGACCATGAAGGCTCGCCCGCGAACATGCGGGCGAATTCGGATGCCGGGATGGGTGGACTGAACAGGTTGCCCTGCAGTTCGTCGCAGCCATTGGCGACCAGCCAGGCGAGCTGCGCCTGGGTCTCCACGCCTTCGGCCACCGTGCGGCACTGCAACTGGCCGGCCAGGCCGATGATGGCGCGGGTGATCGCGCCCTGGTTCGGCTCGGTGACGTCGCGGACGAACGACTGGTCGATCTTGAGCACATTGAAACCGTAGTTGCCCAGGTAGCTCAGGCTGGAGAAGCCGGTCCCGAAGTCATCGATGGCGATGCGCACACCGAGCGCCTTGAGCGCGCGCAGGATGCGGTCGGTGCGCTGCACGTCGCGCATCAGGGTGGTCTCGGTGACTTCCAGTTCCAGATGCTCGGCCGCCAGCCCGCTTTCTTCCAGCGCGGAGACGACGGTGTCGAGCAGCGTATCGGTGTCGAAGTTGGCGGCGGCCACGTTCACCGATACCCGGATCGGCGGCAGCCCGGCCTGCTGCCATTGCCGGCTCTGCCGACAGGCGGCGCGGATCGCCCATTGATCGAGATCCACGATCAGATTGGTTTCCTCGGCGATGGGCAGGAACTCACCGGGCAGCATCAGGCGCTCGCCACGCTTCCAGCGCACCAGCCCCTCGACGCCGACGATGCGCCCGCTCAGGCGATCAATCTGCGGCTGGTAATAGAGGATAAGGTCCCCGTTGCGCAGACTGCGGCGCAGGCTGCTCTCCAGTTCGATCCGCGCGTCCACGCTGGATGCCAACTCGCGGGTGTAGAAGCGGAAGGCATTGCGGCCGTTGCGCTTGGCCAGGTACATGGCCGCGTCCGAGCGCATCATCAGGGTGGGGGCGTCGTAGCCATCCTCGGGGAAAACACTGACGCCGATGCTGAAGGCCTGGTGCAGCTCGTGGGAGGCGACGGTATAGGGCGTACCGCCGATCGCCAGCAGCCGTTCCGCCACCAGGGCGACGCCGTCGCGGGTGACCACGTTGTCGAGCAGTACCACGAACTCGTCGCCGCCGGTCCGGTAGACCGTGCCGAGATTGCCGATATTGCGCTGGATGCGCTTGGCGACCTGCTGCAGCAACTGATCGCCGATGTGGTGGCCGAGTGCGTCGTTGACGTGCTTGAACAGATCCAGATCGATGAACAGCACCGCGACGCTGGTGCCGCGGTGGGTGGCGTTGGTGATCGACTGCGCCAGTGCCTCGTTGAGCTGGAGGCGGTTGGGCAGGGTGGTGAGGGAATCGTGGTGGGCCAGGTAGGCCATGCGCGCGCTGAGCGTGCGTTCCTCGGTGATGTCGCGCAGGACCATGACCGAGCCCATGAGGCTTTCGTCGTGGCCATACAGCGGCGAGTGCGAGCGCTTGACCAGCATCCGGCGTCCATCGCGGCGGACCAGTTCCAGATCGCCGGCCACCGACGCCGACGGCCCGAATTCCTCGTCCTCGTCGGACTCGACGGCCTGGCGCAACGGCAGCACTTTTTCCAGCGGAAGGCCGATGGCCTCGGGAAGGGTCCAGCCGCTGATCGCCTCCGCAGCCGGGTTCACGTAGGTGACCCGCCCGTCGGTATCGGTGGTGACGACTGCTTCGCTGATCGAGGACAGGGTGACTTCGGCGCGCTCGGTGGCGTCGTGCAGGGCGTTTTCCAGCCGAGCCTTGTCCGAGATGTCGATCGCCATGACCAGGAAGCCGTTCACTTCGCCATCGTCACCGATGTCCGGCTTGTAGTAGACGTGCATCCGGCGGGGACCGGCGGACAGGGCGAAGGAGGTTTCGAAGTCCACGTCGCGGCCGGACAGCACCGCGTCGATGTAGGGACGGCGTCGCGCATAGTGTTCCTCGCCCAGCATCTCGCGGATCGGGATGCCCGGCGAATAGGGCTGGTGCCAGATCGGCAGATCCTGGCAGGCGCGGTTGAAGAACACCGTGCGTTCCTCGCGATCGTACTGGGCGATCATCGCCGGCAGCTTGTCGGTGATGCGCTTGAGGTGATCGCGCGCCAGGGAGATCTCGCGCTGGGCGCGTTTCTGCTCGCTGGTGTCGGTAGCCATCAGGTACCAGCCGGCGATGGCGCCATCGGTATCCACGTCGGGAACCAGGTACGCCTGGACCGGACGCTCCGGATCACCGAGGCGGGTCTCCCACACCGCGCCATGATGGGGCGTGCTTTCCTCCATCGCCCGGCGCAGGTCATCGAGGAACGCGGGATTGCCGGCGTGGACATCCTCGATGGCGCGATCGGTCCATGGCGCGCCGCCCCCGAACCAGTCACGGGTGGCGCGATTGGTGAAACCGTAGCGGCGGTCGCGGCCGACATAGGCGATCAGCGCGGGCAGGTGATCGGCGACCGCGTCGAGCAGGGCCCGGCTGCGATGCTCCGCGCGTGCGAGGCTGCGCAACAGCAGGAAAATCAGCACGCCGAACGCCAGCCCGCAGACGGTCAGTGCGGCGATGGGCACCAGTCCGGGAATGGCGATCCGCGCCGGCGGCGAAATCAGGGTCAGTTCCCAGCTGCCGCCGAGGAAGTCCAGCTTGCGCACGTAGCGGAACGCGGGCTGCATGCCGGCGCCGTACCGTTCGCGCAGGCCGCTGCGCTCGAACACCACCAGCGGAGTGGCCGTGCCACGGGCCAACAGGCGCAGATCGAGCGGATCGCCGCCGGCTTCACCCGCGACTTCCTGCATGACCTGGACCCAACCGAATCCCGCCGTCGCATACCCACGCAGATGGGTCTGCCGCATCCGGGCATCGGCGGCCAGCGGCATCGCGGTGTCGTAAACCGGCGAATACAGCAGGAAACCGGAACGGCCGGCATCGCCACGCGAGGTGTCGGTGAGGGATACCAGCGGCGCGATGCCCAGCTGGCCGCTGTCCCGCGCACGCTGCATCGCCGCGCGACGCAGCGGCTCGGCGAACACGTCCTTGCCCAGCAGGCGCCGCATGCCCTCCTGTTCCGGATAAATCAGGTCGATCACGACATGCTCGTCGCGCGCGCCATCCGGATGCAGGCGGAACCCGGCGCCGTGAATCGCGCGCTGGCGGGCGAGGTACGCCGGCAGGTCGTCGCCGGCCACCCGCCGTGCGAATCCCAGTCCGTGCACGCCGGCCGGCTGGTTGGGGATGCGCAGCCGGCGGACGAAGGTGTTGAAGCCGCCGGTGTCGAGCCCGGGCTGGGCTTCCAGCACCGCGGCGGCCGCGCGGACGGTGTCCTCGTAGGCATTCATGTGGGTGGCCAGGGCGGTGGCCATTGCGTCGGCGCGGGCATTGAAACGCGCGCGGGCACCCGTTTCGGCCTGCCGCCAGGCCATCACGCCGAACCACAGCGACAGCAGGACGGACAGGATCAGCACGCCCCACGCCAGCGAGTCCAAGCGCCGCCTGCGTTCGGCGGCGGCGAATCGCGAACTGCCCAAAGCGCGCAGTTCCGAGGCGCGTTGCGGATCAAGCTCCATCAGCGGTGTGGTCCGGTGGCGGCGCGTACGGGTCCGGCAATCATGCTACGCCGCACCCGCAGAGGTCGCCAGAACCCGCTTCACCTCCGTCCTCAGCGCTTCGCATCGGAATCGCGGGTGTCCAGGGTCGGCCAGTACTCGGGGGGATTGCGGGC
>NZ_JANJUE010000296.1 GCF_024710765.1 Pseudoxanthomonas sp. | reverse complement strand
CTCCATCCCCAACCCTGTCTCCCGGCTCGCCAACCGCGGCCGCTCCGACTTCGACAACCCCCACCGCTTCGTCGCCAGCTATGTCTGGGTCCTCCCTACCCTGCAGGATGCCCAACCGTTCCTTCGCGCCGTCCTCGGCGGCTGGGAATCCTCCGGTATCGTCACGATCCGCAATGGCTTCCCCTTCACCGTCACCTCCGGCTCCGACCGCTCTCTCACCGGCATCGGCAATACCTTCGCCGACATCGTCGGTGACCCCAATCTCCCCGGCGGTCGGGAAAAGAAAGACTGGCTCGCCCGGTACTACGATCCCGCCGCCTTCCGCGTGGCCACCCTCGGCACCTTCGGCAACGTCCCCCGCGCCTTGATGCGTGGTCCCGGCGCCGCCAACTTCGACCTCAGCCTCGTCCGCTCCTTCGCCCTGCGTGAGAAGATGCGCATCCAGTTCCGCGGTGAGTTCTTTAACGCTTTCAACCGCGCGAACTTCGGCAGCCCCTTCTCCCAGGCCAATAACGCAACCCGCATGGGCCGGATCGAAAGCGCGGCCGAACCCCGAATCATCCAGTTCGCGCTCAAGTTCCAGTTCTAGACGCGCGCGGATTACACAACCATGCAGATCCATCGCACCGTCCTGCTGCTCCTGGCTGCCGGCGTGCTGTGGGCCCAGACGAACGATGGGGTGGGCGGCGACTACGCCCGCCCCTTCGATCGTCTGCTCACCGAACGCTTCGAGGCCAATCGCAAACTTCGTGACGCCGCCCTCGCTCAACTCACCACCGAACCCGCGCTCCGCACCCGTCAGAAACTCATCCGCGACTCCTTCATCGCCGCCCTCGGCGGCCTGCCCGCAACCAAATCCCCACTCAACGCCCGCGTCACCGGCACCCTCGAACGCGACGATTACGTCATCGAAAAGGTCGTCTTCGAATCCCTCCCCGGCTTCCGCGTCTCCGCCAACCTCTACCTGCCTCGCAAGGGACCCGGGCCCTTTCCGGCCCTCCTGGGCACCGCCGGCCATTCCGCCGTCGGCAAGGCCGCCGACACCTATCAAAGCGTCTGGATCACCCTCGCCCGCCGGGGTTACGTCGTC
>NZ_JANJUE010000047.1 GCF_024710765.1 Pseudoxanthomonas sp. | reverse complement strand
GAACAGGTTGCCGATGATCTTGCGCTTGGCTTCGGGATCGCTGACGCCTTCCAGCGCCTTGAAGTAGCGGTCGGCAGCGTTGACGCGCACGACCTTGACGCCCATGTGCTCGGCGAACATCGCCATCACCTGGTCGCCCTCGTTCCAGCGCAGCAGGCCGGTGTCGACGAACACGCAGGTCAGCTGGGTGCCGATGGCCTTGTGCAGCAGCGCCGCCACCACCGACGAGTCCACGCCGCCGGACAGGCCGAGGATGACCTCGTCCGAGCCGACCTGCTCGCGCACGCGGGCAATCTGGTCGTCGATGATGTTGGCAGCGGTCCACAGGGTCCTGCAGCCGCAGATCTCGGCGACGAAGCGGCGCAGCAGGGTCTGGCCCTGCTTGGTGTGGGTTACTTCCGGATGGAACTGCACGCCGTACCAGCGCTTTTCCTCCAGCGCCATCGCGGCGACCGGGATGCGGTCGGTGACGGCGGTGACGGTCCAGCCCGGCGGCGCCTTGGCAACGTGATCGCCGTGGCTCATCCACACGTCGATCCGCGGATCGCCATCGTGGTCGGTCAGGCCGCCCAGCAGTGCGTCGTGTGCCACCAGTTCGACCTCGGCATGGCCGAACTCGCGGGCATCGGCGGCTTCGGTGGCGCCGCCCAGCTGCGCGGCCAGGGTCTGCATGCCGTAGCAGATGCCGAGGATCGGCAGGCCGGCGTCGAATACCTGCTGCGGCGCCTTCGGCGCGCCCGGCAGCGTGGTGGATTCCGGGCCGCCGGAAAGGATGATGCCCTTGGCACCGAATTTCGCGATCTCCCCGGGATCATGATCCCAGGCCCAGATCTCGCAGTAGACACCGATCTCCCGGATGCGGCGGGCAATCAGCTGGGTGTACTGCGCGCCGAAATCGAGGATGAGGATCTTGTCGTCGTGGAGCCTGGATGGGGTGTCGGAGAGTGGGGATTCGGAAACGCCGGACATACTTCCTCGCTGTGATACCTGTTTTTATCGAATCTCGAATCCCGAATCACCACATCCCGTCGAATGGGTTCACCCCATTCGATAGTTCGGCGGTTCCTTGGTGATCTGCACGTCGTGGACGTGGCTTTCGCGCTGGCCTGCGCCGGTGATCACCACGAACTTCGGCTTGCTGCGCATGTCCGCGATGGTCGCGCAGCCCACGTAGCCCATGGTCGCGCGCAGGCCGCCCACCAGTTGGTGGATGATGCCGCCGACCGGGCCGCGATACGGCACGCGTCCCTCGATGCCTTCCGGCACCAGCTTGTCGGCGTCGGAGGCATCCTGGAAATAGCGATCCTTGGAACCCTTCTCCATAGCGCCCAGGCTGCCCATGCCACGATAGCTCTTGTAGCTGCGGCCCTGGAACAGTTCGACTTCGCCCGGGGCTTCCTCGGTGCCGGCGAACAGGCCGCCGATCATCACCGTGGAAGCGCCGGCGGCGATCGCCTTGCCGATGTCGCCGGAATAGCGGATGCCGCCATCGGCGATCAGCGGGATACGGTCCTGCAGCGCCTCGGCGACCATGTCCACCGCGGTGATCTGCGGCACGCCCACGCCCGCCACCATGCGGGTGGTGCAGATCGAGCCCGGGCCCACGCCGACCTTGACCGCGTCGGCACCCGCGTCCATCAGCGCCAGCGCGGCGTCGCCGGTGACGATGTTGCCGCCGATCACCTGCAGCGACGGGAAGCGCTTCTTGACCCAGGACACGCGATCCAGCACCCCCTGCGAGTGGCCATGCGCGGTGTCGACGATGACCACGTCCACGCCGGCCGCCACCAGGGCTTCCACGCGCTGGTCGGTGTCACCGCCCACGCCCACCGCGGCGCCGACGACCAGGCGGCTGGCGCTGTCCTTGGCGGCGTTGGGGTTGTCGGTCTTCTTCTGGATGTCCTTGACGGTGATCAGGCCGCGCAGCTCGAAACCATCATTGACCACCAGCACCTTCTCGATGCGGTGCTTGTGCAACAGCTGCAGGACTTCGGCGTCGCTGGCGCCTTCGCGCACCGTGATCAGGCGATCCTTCTTGGTCATGATGTGGCGGACCGGATCGTCGAGCTTGGTCTCGAAGCGCATGTCGCGGCTGGTGACGATGCCGACCAGTTGGCCACCGTCGACCACCGGCACGCCGGAGATGTTGCGGGCGCGGGTCAGTTTCAGCACTTCGGCGATCGTCGTTTCCGGACCGACCGTGAAAGGTTCCTTGATGACGCCGGCTTCGAACTTCTTGACCTTGGCCACTTCCGCGGCCTGCTGTTCGACGGTCAGGTTCTTGTGGATGATGCCGATGCCGCCCAGCTGCGCCATCGCGATGGCCAGGCGGGCTTCGGTGACGGTATCCATGGCGGCCGAGACAATCGGCAGGTTCAGGCGGAGGTCGCGCGTGAGGCGCGTCTCCAGGCTGACGTCTTTCGGCAGGACGATGGAGTGGGCGGGGACGAGCGAGACGTCGTCGTAAGTCAGTGCTTCAGCCTGGATGCGCAGCATCGGCGGACCCGGAGTGTGGGGAAGCGCGATATTGTAGCCCGTTACGGCCCCGAATGTCAGCGGCCAGCGGGATTCAGCGTGCCGCCAGCGCCGCTTCCGCGGCTTCCAGGGTGTTCTGCATCAGCGTGGCCACGGTCATCGGCCCTACCCCGCCCGGCACCGGCGTGATCCAGCTGGCGCGCCCGGCGGCCTCGTCGAAACCCACGTCGCCGACCAGCCGGCCGTCGTCCAGGCGGTTGATGCCCACGTCGATGACCACGGCTCCCGGCTTGACCCAGTTGCCCGGAATCAGGCCCGGGCGCCCGACCGCCACCACCAGGATGTCGGCATCGCGGACCCGCGCCTCCAATACCTCGGCCGGCGTGAACTTGTGGCAACTGGTCACGGTACAGCCGGCGATCAGCAGTTCCAGCGCCATTGGCCGGCCGACATGGTTGCTGACGCCCACGATGGTGGCGTTCTGGCCGCGTACCGGGCGGTCGGTGTAGGCCAGCAGCGTGGTGATGCCGCGCGGCGTGCACGGGCGCAGGCCGAACTGGCGCAGGGCCAGGTGGCCGACGTTGGCGGGATGGAAGCCGTCGACGTCCTTGCGCGGGTCGATCCGCTCGATCAACCGGCTGGCATCGGGGATGCCGGGCAGCGGCAATTGCACGAGGATGCCGTGGATCTTGGGATCCGCGTTAAGCTGGTCGATCAACGCCAGCAGTTGCGCTTCGCTGGTGCCCGCCGGCAGATCGTAGTCATAGGCGTGGATGCCGACCTTCTCCGCGGCCCGGCGCTTGTTGCGCACGTATACCGTCGATGCCGGATCGCCCCCCACCAGCACCACCGCCAGGCCCGGCCGGTCTCCGCCCGCGGCCAGGCGCGCGTCGACCCGCGCCTTCAGTTCGTCGAGCAGGTTTTCGGCAACGCGGCGGCCGTCCAGGATTCGGGCAGTCATCGGGGATCTGAGGGGAACGGAGCGGTGTAAAGTCCCGCCATTGTCCCCGATTCGGGCAATCCTGTGTGGATTGCGCCGCAAGAACCCCACCCACGGTATCCCCATGAACGACACCACCGCCCTCGAGGCCGCCGCCTTCCGCCGCCTGCTCCAGCACCTGAACCAGCAGCGTCCCGACGTACAGAACATCGACCTGATGATCCTGGCCGGCTTCTGCCGCAACTGCCTGGCCGACTGGTACCGCGAAGCGGCCGCCGAACAGGGCATCGCAATGGACAGGGAGCAGGCCCGCGAACGCATCTACGGCATGCCCTTCGCCGAGTGGAAGGCGCGTCACCAGCAAGACGCCACGCCCGAACAACTGGCCGCCTTCGAGGCCGCGCGGAAACGGCATGGCTGAGCCGCGCGGGCGGCGGCGCATGTGGCCCTGGCTGACGCTGGCCGCGCTGCCACTTCTGCTTTGGCTGGTGCTGTGCGTCGGCATGTACCTGCAGCAGCGCCATTTCATCTACTTCCCGCAGGCCACGCGGACCAGTGCCGAGGGCACCAACTTCGAACTTGGGCGTGACGGATTCATGCTGCGCGGATGGCAGTTGCACCCGCAGCGCACGGACGCGCTGATCTATTTCGGCGGCAATGCCGAACGCGTGCAGGACAACGCGGTCGATTTCGACCGCAGTCTGCCGGGCTGGAGCATCTACCTGCTGCCGTATCGCGGGTATGGCCCGAACCCCGGTGCGCCCAACGAAGCCTCGCTGGTGGCCGACGCGCTGGCCCTGTACGACGACGTCCGCAGGCGCCACCCGCAGGGCCGCATCGCGGTGGTGGGACGCAGCCTCGGCAGCGGCGTCGCGGTGCAGGTCGCCGCCCGCCGTCCGGTCGATCGCCTGGTGCTGGTCACCCCGTTCGACAGCCTGGGCGAGGTTGCATCCACCCACTATCCCTGGTTGCCGGTGCGCTGGCTGCTGCGTGATCGCTACGAGTCGACGCGCCACCTGCGGGCACGCCAGGGCGAATGGCTGGTCCTGCGCGCTGGGCGCGACCGGGTGGTGCCGCCGCGCCATACCGACCGCCTGATCGCGACCGCACCGGTACCGCCGCGGGTGGTCGACTTCCCCGAGGCGGGCCATGACGACCTGTCGTTGTCGCCGCGCTACTGGTCGGCGATGGCGGAGTTCCTGCAAGCGCCTGCGGCATCCGGGCGCTGAAAGCTCACTCCTCTTCCTCGCCGATGGCCTCGGCGGCCTCGTCGTTGAGTGCCCTCGCCTCCCGGCGCGGCGGGGTGAACGGCGTCGGCGTCGGCTTGAACGGCTGGTTGCCACGCATCAGCGGGATGCCGGCGCGCACGTCACCGGCGGCGAGCTCCAGTTCGAACCGCTCCGCGTCCAGCCTGCGCACTTCCGCGGCGATCTCGGCGGCCTCGTCTTCCGCCACGCCAAGCTGGATCAGCGCGGCCTGACCGAACTCCACCGCCGACTCGAAGGTTTCGCGGATCTGGAAATCGACCCCGGCGGCAACCAGCGCCAGCGAGTGCTCGCGATCGAAGGAGCGCACCAGCAGCTTGGCCTGCGGGAACTCCTGCCTGGCCAGTTCCACGATCCGGCTCGCCGATTCCCGCCGATCGATGCAGACCGCGATGGCGCGCGCGCTGTCGGCGCCCGAAGCATGCAGCACATCCAGCCGGGTGCCGTCGCCGTAGTAGATCTTGAAACCGAACTCCTCGGCGCTGCGGATCATCTCGATGTCGTTGTCGATGATGGTCACGTCGACGTCGCGTGCCAGCAGCGATTGGCTCATCACCTGGCCGAAACGGCCGAAGCCGATGATCAGCACGCTGCCGCTCAGGCCCTCGGCCTTGTCCACGCCTTCCAGGTTGGCTTGGGTCTTGGGCGCGAAGCGGCGGAACAGCGTGGCGAACAGCGGCGTCAGCGCCATCGACAGCACCACGATGGCGGTGAGGTTGGCGGCGATTTCCGCATTGATGACGTGCGCCGCCGCCGCCGCGCCGAACAGGACGAAGGCGAATTCGCCGCCCTGTGCCATGACCACCGCGCGATCCAGCGCCTCGGCGTGGCAGGTGCGGGTCACCCGGGCGACCACGTAGATGGCGATCGCCTTCACCAGCATCATCGCCAGCACGGCGCTGAGGATCAGCGGCCAATGGCCCCACACCACGCCCAGGTCCAGGGCCATGCCGACGCCGAGGAAGAACAGGCCCAGCAGGATGCCGCGGAACGGCTCGATGTCCGCTTCGATCTGGTGGCGGAAGGTGGACTCGGACAGCAGCACGCCCGCCAGGAACGCGCCCATCGCCATCGACAGTCCGCCCAGTTGCATCAGCAATGCCGCGCCGAGCACCACCAGCAGGGCCGCCGCGGTCATCACTTCGCGCGCACGCGCGGCCGCCAGGATCCGGAACAGCGGATTGAGCAGCCAGATGCCGGCGGCCACCAGGCCCGCGACCGAGGCCGCGGCGATGCCGATGCCGACCCAGCGCGACTCGCCGCCACGCGCGGCCACGTCCGGCGACATCAGCGCGACCACCGCCAGCAGCGGGACGATCAGCAGATCCTCGAACAGCAGGATGGAGACGATGCGCTGGCCGCGCGGCAGCGCGATGTCGCCACGCTCGCCCAGCAATTGCATGACCACCGCGGTGGAGGTCAGCACGAATCCCATCGCGCCGATGAAGGAAACGGGCAGCGGGTAGCCGAACGCCAGCCCCACGCCGGTCAGGGCGGCCGCGCAGGCCAGGATCTGCAGCGTCCCCAGGCCGAAGATCTCGCCACGCAGGCTCCACAGGTGCGAAGGCCGCATTTCCAGCCCGATCACGAACAGGAACATCACCACGCCCAGCTCGGCCACGTGGAGGATGGCCTGCGCATCGGAGAACCAGCCCAGGCCGAACGGCCCGATGACCAGGCCCGCGGCGAGGTAGCCCAGCACGGAGCCCAGGCCGAGGCGACGGAAGATCGGCACGGCGACGACGGCCGCGCCCAGCAGGGCGACGACCTTGACCAGGTCGCTGGTGGTGGATTCGACGGACATGCCGCCAGTCTAGCGTCACCGGCCGCGATCCGACGCCCGGATCACGCCGCGTCCCTCCGGATCGCCGGTATCAGGCGCCCGCGCCGTGTGCGGGCGCCCCGCCCCGGCGCAGCGCCCGCGTTTCCCACACCGCCACGCCGATCATCACCAGCGTCGTGCCGATGCCCAACGCGAGCGCTGAAGGATGGGCCAGCGCCATCCACCCGCTCATCAGCGCCAGCGCGACCAGTCCGGCCAGGTGCGAGAGCGGCAGGAAACGGCGCTCCCAGATGAGCCATTTGAACAGTGCGTTGCCGGCCAGGTAGAGCGCGGGGCCACCCAGGATGGCGATCATGCCCGCAGTCGAAGCATGGTCCGGATGCACCAGCACCAGTTCGTCGGCCACGGCGCAGACGATGATCCCCGCCACGATAAGCAGATGCGCGTAGGTGTAGGCCACCCGCGCCAGGCGTCCGGGATCATCGGAATGGGTGATGCGGTGGCTGCCATGTTCGGCCCCGGAATCGAAGTACACCCACCACATCGCGACGCTGCCCAGGAACGCGGCCAGGAAACCCGCAAGGGTGACCGGCGTCCAGGCCAGGCCGGCGAAGGTCGCGCCGGTGACCAGCAGCGATTCGCCCAGCGCGATGATCACGAACAGCATGCAGCGCTCGGCCAGGTGCGCGCCGTCCACATCCCAGTCGCTGGTCCGGGACCGGCCCAGGCCGGGCACCCGGAAATACAGCGCGGGCGCGGCGTACTCGATGCCCAGCGCGATGAGCCAGCAGGTCAGCCGTTGCTGCCCTTCCAGCAGGCCGCCGGAAAACCAGAACGCACCGGACAGCAACATCCACAGCGCGATCCGCAGGAAGTTGTCCCGCTGCTCCGGATGCCCGCGGAACGCGCGCACCATGAACAGCGAGCGCCCGACCTGCATCGCCGCGAACAGCGTGCCGAAAACCAGCCCGCCTTCTCCGAAGGCCTTGGGTATCGACGATGACACCACCAGTCCCCCGAGCATCAGCGCGAACAGCAGCACGCGGACCGCTGTGGCGTCCGGATCCAGCCAGTTGGTGCACCAGGACGTGAAGATCCACAACCACCAGATGGCCAGGAACAGCACCGACGTCTGCAGGAAACCCGTCAGTCCCAAGTGCGCCAGCAGCGTATGCGACAACTGGGTCACCGCGAAGACGAACACCAGATCGAAGAACAGTTCGGTCATCGAGACCTTGCCACTGTCCCGCTGGCCGCGGGAACGCAACCACGATGGATGCTCCATGGATGCTCCTGTGTGCGATGCCTGTTTTACGGATGCCGGCTCCCGCCAGCCATTGGCGCGGAGTCAGCGAGGCCGGGTGCGCAGCCACCAGCCCACGGCCAGGGCGACCGGCACCGCGTAGATCAGCAACTGGATCGGCAACTCCTCGGACAACGAATAGCCGTGTGAGAGTCCGGTGCGCAGGTTCCATGCCACCACCGCGAGCCAAGCGAGCGCGAAACCACCCGCCAGCCAGCCGCGCCTGCCGGCGGGCGCGAAATGCAGGGTCGCCACCGCCAGTACCAGTCCCACCGCAATCAGGATCAACGTACGCATCCGGTTCCTCCATCTCGGGAAGGGAGCATGGCCGCCATCGCCACACCCCTGGATCACTCGGGGCATGTGCGGGCGAACATAACCGAAGGGCCAGCGACGCGCCACGGGTCGTGGCAGCCGCCGGGTTGGACGCGCAGCCTGGTTGCGACCCGGGTGCTATCCGCCGACGCCGCAGAACCGGGCGTAGTCGATGTAGCCGGGAAACGGCACGCCCGGCGCGCAGATCGGGCAATGCGGATCGGCCCGCAAACGGGTCTCGCGGAAGCGCATGCCGAGGGCGTCGAAATGCAGCAGGCGCCCGCTCAACGGCTCTCCAGCCCCGAGCAGCAGCTTGATGACCTCGGTGGCCTGGAGCAGGCCAACCACGCCCGGCAGGACGCCCAGCACGCCGGCCTCGGCGCAGTTCGGCGCGAACTCCGGCGGGGGCGGCTCCGGGAACAGGCAGCGGTAGCACGGCGCCTGGCCGCGATGGCGCCCCGCATCGAACACGCTCACCTGCCCTTCGAATCGCTGCACCGCCCCGTACACCAGCGGCTTGCCCAGCTTCACGCAGGCATCGTTGAGCAGGTAGCGCACCGGGAAGTTGTCGGCGCCGTCCAGCACCACGTCCACGCCTTCCAGCAGGCGCTCGACATTGGCCGAGGTCACCCGCTCCTGCACGGTCTCCACATGGGTTCCCGGATTGAGCGCGTTGAGCATCGCCTGGGCCGAATCGACCTTGGCCTGGCCGATGCGCGCGTCGGTATGCAGGATCTGCCGCTGCAGGTTGCTGCGATCGACGATGTCATCGTCGGCGATACGCAGGTGGCCAATGCCGGCGGCAGCCAGGTAAAAGCCAGCCGGCGATCCCAGGCCGCCGGCGCCAATCATCAGCACCCGTGCCGCGCGCAGCTTCTTCTGGCCTTCCACGCCGACTTCCGGCAGCAGCAGGTGGCGTGAATAACGGTCGTAGAAGTCGGCGGCATCCGCATCCAGTTGCGGCTTGACCACCGGCAGTCCCTCCTCCATCCAGCGGCTGGTGCCGCCGGCCACCGACAGCAGTTCCGTATAGCCGGCAGCCTGCAATGTCTTCGCCGCATCCATCGAGCGGCCCCCGCGCTGGCAGATCAGGACGACCGCGCGGCGCGGATCGGGAAGATGGCGGGAGGGGTCGGCCAGTAGTTCGGCCTTGGCCAGCCCGATGGCGCCTTCGGCCTGCCCGCCTACCCGTTCGTGTTCCTCGCGCACGTCGATGAAGACGGCCCCCTGGGCGAGGTGCTCGCGCACCTGCGCCGGACTGATTTCACGGATGTCCATGCGCCGATTATCGCGCAGTTCGGCGCGGCTGGCGGCGCCGATGCCGCCTCAGTAAGGCAGGATTTCCACCACTTCGTCGGCAGCGTACGCGCGCTCGCCTTCCGGCAGCACGATCAGCGCATCGCTCTCGGCGGCACCGCGCAGTCGATGGGAGGCATCCGCCGCATTCGGCGCGACCCGCACGATGCCGTCTGCGCCCGGCTGCAGGCGGCCGCGCAGGAACTCGTGGCGGCCATGGGTCTTGCGCCACGGACCGGCCAGGCGCGCATGCCAGCGCAGCCTCGGCTCGCGCCGACCCTGCAATCCATCCAGCAACGGCACGCCCAGCGCCAGGAACGTCGCCAGCACCGACACTGGATTGCCGGGCAAGGACAGGAACAGCGCCCGCTCCCGCTGGCCGAACAACACCGGCATGCCGGGCTTCATTCGCACCTTCCAGAAATGCACCTTGCCGTGGGCGGCGAGGAAATCCGGCAGGAAGTCCTTCTCTCCCGCCGAAACGCCACCGCAGGTCAGGACCAGGTCGAAGGCCGCCGCGGCGTCTTCCAGTTGGTTGCGGATGCGCTCGGTCTCGTCGGGCAGCGTCGGCCACGCCGTCGGCTCCAGGCCATGCTGGCGCAGCAGTCCCATCAGCAGATCACGGTTGCTGTTGTAGATGCGGCCCGGTGGCAACGGCATGCCGGGTTCGACAAGCTCATCACCGGTAGTGAAGACCGCGACGGTCGGACGTGGCGCGACCGCGATTCCGGCAATGCCCAACGCGGCCAGCAGGCTGACGCGGGCCGGCGTCAGGACCTGTCCGGCCCCGAGCAATCGCTCCCCCGCCATGACGTCCTCGCCCGCGCGGCGGATGTCCGCGCCGGGCTCCGGGAGGTGGCCCAGTTCGATCCAGCCGTCGTCCTCGCGCACATCCTCCTTGATGACCACCGTATCCGCGCCCGCCGGCAAGGCGGCGCCGGTGGTGATGCGGACGCAGCACCCCGATTCCAGCGGCCGGCCGGGATCCATGCCCGCGTACTGCGCACCCGCGATGCGCATGCGCGGCGGCCAGGGACACGCCGCCAGATCGGCATGCCGCAACGCGAATCCGTCCATCCAGCTGTTGTCGAACGGCGGCAACGCGATCGGCGCGATGATGTCCTCCGCCAGGATCCGGCCTTCGGCGCGTCGCAGGGCGATGCGCTCGGGCGCGGGCGCACGCTCCGCGGCTACCGCGCGGATGATCGCCAGCGCCTCGTCGATCGCGATCCGGCCGGGAATCTCCGCGTGCATTCCACGGTCGCCTACTTGTTGCGCTTCACGTGCCGGATCAGCCGGCGCTTGCGCGCGATCTGGCGATCACTGAGCTCGTTCTTCTTGCCTTCGTACGGATTGGCGCCTTCCTTGAAGACGAACCGCACGGGCGTGCCGACCAGCTTGAAACGCTTGCGGAAGAAATTCTCAAGGTAGCGCTTGTACGACTCCGGCAGTACCCGCAGGCGGGTGCCATGAACGACGAAGGTCGGTGGATTGCTGCCGCCTGGGTGCACGTAGCGCAGCTTGGACACGTGTCCGCGGATGCTCGGCGGCGGATTGGCCTCGTAGGCGACTTCCAGCGCCTTGTTGATCTCGCTGGTGGTGAATTCGCGGGTGGCCGAGGCATGCGCGCGATGGATGGCGCGGAACAGTTCGCGCAGGCCGGAGCCGTGCTTGGCCGAAATCCGCACCGCCTCGGCCCATTCGACGAAGCTGAGCTTGCGCGACAGCAGCGCTTCGGCCTGGTCGCGCTGATAGGTGGTCAGGCCGTCCCACTTGTTGATCGCCACGACCAGCGCGCGGCCGGCGTCGAGGATCGCGCCCAGCACGCTGGCGTCCTGATCGGTGACGCCCTCGGTCGCATCCAGCAGCAACACCGCGACCTGGCATTGTTCGATCGCCTGCAGCGTCTTGACCACGCTGAACTTCTCGACCGCCTCGTCGACGCGCGACTTGCGGCGCAGGCCGGCCGTGTCCACCAACCGATACTGGCGGCCGTCGCGCTCCAGATCCACCGCGATGGAATCACGGGTGGTACCGGGTACCTCGGAGGCAATCATGCGCTCCTCGCCCAGCAGGCGGTTGACCAGGGTCGACTTGCCCACGTTCGGCCGGCCGACGAACGCCACCCGCATCCGGTCGGGATCATTGTCCAGCGTTTCCGCCTCACCCTCCTCCGGCAGGCGCTCCAGCACCTGTTCGAGCAGATCGTCGATGCCCTGCCGGTGCGCGGCGGAAATCGTCATCACGTCGTCGAAGCCGTAGCGGGCGAACTCGGCCAGCGCGCCGGCCTCGTCCACGCCATCGATCTTGTTGATCACCAGCAGGGTCGGCCGGGCCGCCTTGCGCAGCCAGCGCAGGATATCGTCGTCCAGTGCCGACGGGCCTTCCCGGCCGTCGACGATGAACAGCACCAGGTCCGCCTCCTCGGCGGCCGCCCGCGCCTGTCGGGCGGTGGCGCCCGCCAGTCCCTCTTCCTCCCCGGCGATACCGCCGGTGTCTACCACCACGAAGGACTGGTCGGCGTCCGGTCGGCACACGCCATAGTGGCGATCACGGGTCACGCCCGGCTGGTCATGGACCAGGGCGTCGCGGCTGCGGGTCAGCGCGTTGAACAGCGTCGATTTGCCGACATTGGGACGGCCCACCAGGGCGACGAGCGGAAGCATGGATTGAACCGGAAGAGGAAGGGAAACAGTAATCGAAGCCGGCAAGCCGGCCGTCCCGCCCGCGGGTCATTCCCGCAAACGGGCAGCTTGCCGACGCCGGTCAGACAGGCCCGCATGATGCCGAGCCTGCCCGGAAAAGGGAAATTGAAAACGGAAACGGCCCGGCGCGCATTCGCCCCGGGCCGCCCTGCCGCATCCCAGCCGCTTACTTGAAGCGGAACGCGGTCAGCTCGCCTTCGACATTCTGGATGACGAGGATGCCGTCGGCCACGACCGGCTTGGCGCGGATGGCTTTGCCGCCGGCGCGGGCGCGCGCGGCTTCTTCGCCATTGTCCACCTTCAGCCAATGCACGTAGCCGTCGAAGTCGCCCACCACGGCGTAGTCGCCGTGGATGGACGGCGCGGTCAGCGAACGGCGCAACATCTTCGGATTGGACCAGCTGGCGTTGCCGCTGTAACGATCCAGGCCCCAGACGGTGCCGCCCTGGTCGGCGACCACGACGTAGCTGCTGGTCACGCCCAGTCCACCCGGACCACCGTTGTCGCGCTGCCACAATGGACGTCCGCTCGGCCCCTCGATGGCGACCGTTTCCTTCTTGTAGCTGGTCGCGAACAGGGTCGTGCCGTCCAGCACGGGCGGGCCGTCGACGTCGGCCATGCGATCCAGCTCGCTGCGGCCATCACCACCACCCACGGTCTGGCTCCAGACCTGGCGGCCGTCGCGCAGCGACAGCGCGGCCACCGTACCATCGTCGTTGCCGACGAACGCCACGCCCGGCCCCAGGGTCACCGGCGCATTGCCGCGCACGGTCAGGCTGGGCAGTTCACTGTTCCAGAACCAGCGGCGCTCACCGCTGGCCGAATCGAACGCGCTCACCCGGCCATCATTGGTCCGCACCAGTACATACCCCTGGCCGACGGCGGGAGCCGTGATGACCTCGTTGGGCACCTTGGCGCGCCACTTCTCGGTGCCATTGCTGGCATCGAGCGCAATCACGCGGCCGTCCAGCGTACCGATCACGACCAGGCCGTCGCCGGCGCCGGGACCACCGGAGAATCGCCATTCAATCTTGCGCTTGGCCGCTTTCTTGGCCAGCTTCGCGGCTTCCTTGCGGGCGCGCTTGGCTGCCTTGGTTTCCTCTTCGCCGGCCGCCGGCGCCTCGGCCACCTGATCGGGTTGGGCCTCGTCACCGGCCCGCATCTTCTCGGGCTTGTAGTGCCAGACTTCCTTGCCGGTCTGCAGGTCGAACGCACGTACGCCACCTTCGACCGCCGCCGCGTACACGCGACCATCGGCCACGACCGGCCCCTGTTGCAGGCCCAGGCGACCTTCGCCCTTGCCGGCGTTGGCGCTCCACAACTTCGCGACTTCCGCTGACGGAGTGAAATCGACCAGTTCGGCCGGCTCGGTCGGCTTCTCGTCCTTCTTGTTGCCGCCGAACCAGCCCTTGATGGTGCTGCAGCCCGACAGGACCAGCGCCAACACGGCCACGGCCAGCAGCCGCTTGCTCATTGCATTCCCTGCCATCACGCGGACTCCCCGCTCTTCGGCGGAGTACCGCCCGCATCGGTCAGTTTCAGTTCCACCAGGCGCCGTTGCGGCGACGCCACATCCAGGCCGGTCAAGGCCTTGGTATAGGCGTCGCGGGCCTCGGCCAGCTTGCCGCCGGCGACCAGTGCATCGCCGCGGATTTCCAGACTGGTCGAGTCCTTGGCATCGGCGAGCAGCTTCAGTGCGTCATCCTGCTTGCCGGCATCGATCAACAGCCGCGCGAGCCGTTGCTGGACGATGGCGTGCAGGCTGGAATCGGCCTTTATCGCGCGCAACGTGGTGATGGCAGCGTCGCGCTGCCCGGCTTCGACCTGCGCCTTGGCCAGTTGCAACGCCGCCAGGTCGGCATAGACGCCATCCTGGCCGCCCAGCGAGGCGACCGCGGCTTCAGCCTTCTTGAGATCGTTGGCGGCAATGCCGTCCACCGCCTTCTCATAGTTCAGGTTGGCCTGCTCGTCCTGCTGCTGGCGGTTCTTCTGCCACCACTGCCAGCCAAAAATCACCGCCAGGCCCAAGGCAACGCCGCCAATCAGGCCAGCACCATTGTTCCTGAGCCAACTGCGGACGCGTTCGCCCTGTTCGTGCTCGTCGAGCAGATCATCAATCGCCATGCGTACTCTTGCCCCGTCCGACCGGGGTCTTGATCTTGGTTGGACAAACCCGCGGGCGGGTCAGTCGGCGACCGGCACGAGGGAACCGTCAGAGGATACCGTAAAGCGCGCAACATTCGCGCGCCGGTATGGCGTCAGGTCCACCGTACTACCGGCTTGCTGAACCTCGACCGCCGCCGCATTGCCCAGGACGATCCGCCCGACCTGGCCCGGCTGGTAGCTGCGCTGGTCCCCGGCCTTGAGCAGCGCCTGCTCGACGCTGCTGCCATCCGGCGCCACGATCTGGACCCAGCTGTCCCCCTTGAACACCAGGCTGAGCGCGGCTTCGGGCGCCCGGCTGATGGGTGGGGTCAACGACGCCACATAGGGGGCCGCGGGGACGCGTTCGGCAGGTGCTGCCGCCGTACCGGGCGTACCGGCCTTGGCGGGCTTGTTCGGCATCACGTCCAGGGACGCCGTGGTCTGGTTGCCGTTGCCCGCCAGATGCGGACGGGTGGCCATCCAGATCGGCGTGGCGATGACGGCGGTGATCACCACGTACACGGCGCGTCGCTTGGCGCTTTCGAAAATCCGCTGCGCGCGCGGCGTGTAGCTGTGGCTGACCAGTTCCGCCGGCCGCACGGTTGCCAGGTCCGCCTGGGCCAGGAACGGGTCGATGTCGACCTTCAGCAGGCGCGCATAGCTGCGCAACTGCCCACGGACGAACACCGGAGCCCCCAGCTGCGACCACTGTTCCCCTTCCAGGGCCTGCAGCACCTTGAGCGGCATTTTCAGCCGGCTTCCCACGTCCTGCAGACTGAGACCCGCCTTCTCACGCGCGTCCCGCAGGAACGCGCCGCAGCCCTGCAGGTGCTGCGTATCAATCGAGTTGGAACCCGTCATTGTTCTGCCTTTCCCCCAGTTTGAGCGTCTGAAGCGTCGGGGAACTCCGCCCGAAGTTGCTGAACATATCGACCGGCAGCAGCCCTGTCGCCGAGTCTTTCTTCGATTTGTGATGCAAGTTTTAGCACGTCGGCGGTGGCGGGTGCAGCCGCCAGCCGGCGTTCGACGAACGCGCGGGCCTCGAAGTAGCGTCCGGCGCGATACTCGCTTTCGGCCATCGAACCCAGCGCGTAGGCATTGCCGGGATCAAGGGTCAGGGCCTGGCGCAGATCCCGCTCGGCCCGTTCGTGCTGCCCCGCTTGCGCGGCGCAACCGCCCGCGTTGGCTAGCGCTGCGGCCGGCGTCTCATAGCTGGAATCCTGCAAGGCGCGGTCGAACCACACCAGAGCCTCGGCGGGGAACCCGTTGGCACAGAGCCAGACCCCGTAGTTGTTCTGCTCGGCACCCCGCCCGGGCGCCAGTTCGGTGGCACGCCGGTAGTGCTCGCCGGCCAGCTTGGCCTGGCCGCGCTGGTCCGCAAGCACGGCCAGCAGGGTCTGGACATCGGCGGACTGGGGAGCGCTTTTCTGGGCAACCCGCACCGCGCGCTCGGCCCCGTCCAGATCGCCGGACTGCATGCGCTGCGTCGCCAACACCAAGGCCCGTTCGGCGTCCATCCGGCGTTTGGTCTCGGGACTGTCGTTGACCTGGTAGGTCGGCGCGATCTCCTCGCCGTTCTTGCGCTCCATCTTCGGTTTGATGAAAGTCAGGCGGCTGCAGCCGGTCGCGGCCAGCACCAGCACCATCAGCAGCAGCCAGGACTTATGCCGCCGCATCGCCGATGCCCTGTTCCTGCAGTTGGCGTCGGAACTCGGCCTGGCGGCGGGTCCGATCCAGGACCTGTCCCTTGAGCTGGCCGCAGGCGGCGTCGATATCGTCGCCGCGGGTGCGCCTGACCATGGTCAGCACGTGGGCGTCCAGCAACAGCTTCTGGAACGCGCGGATCTCTTCCTCCCCGGAACGCTCGTAGCGCGTGCCCGGGAACGGATTGAACGGAATCAGGTTGACCTTGCCGGCATCCTTGAGCTGGGTCGCGTTGCTGAACTTGCGCATCAACTGCGCCAGCTGGCGGGCATGCTCGGGCTGATCGTTGACGCCCTTCATCAGCGTGTACTCGAAGGTCACCGAGTCGCGCTTCTTGTTGGCGCGCAGGTAACGCGCGCAGGAGGCCATCAGTTCCGCGATGGGGTATTTCCGGTTCAGCGGCACCAACTGTTCGCGCAGCGCGTCGTTCGGCGCATGCAGCGAGACAGCCAGCGATACGTCGGTCTCGGTCGAAAGCCGATCGATCATCGGCACCAAGCCCGAGGTGGACAGCGTCACCCGCTTGCTGGCCAGGCCGTAGCCCAGATCGTCACGCATGATGTTCATCGCGCGCACGACGTTGTCGAAATTGAGCAGAGGCTCGCCCATACCCATCATCACGACATTGGTGAGGCGGCGGTTCTGCGCGGGCACATTGCCCAGGTGGCGCGCGGTGATCCAGACCTGGCCGATGATCTCGGCGGTGGTCAGGTTGCGGTTGAAGCCCTGGGTGGCGGTCGAACAGAACGTGCAGTTGAGGCCGCAGCCAACCTGCGAGGACACGCACAGCGTGCCGCGGTTCTTGTCCGGGATATAGACGGTTTCCACCGCGTTCTTGCCGTCCACGCCCATGCCCAGCAACCACTTGTGGGTACCGTCGGCGGAGGGTTTGTCGAACACGACGCCGGGGACGATGACCTCGGCATGTTCCTGCAGCTTCGCGCGCAGGCCCTTGCCGAGATCGGTCATCTGATCGAAGTCGGTGACATAGCGATGATGGATCCACTTCATCACCTGGTGGGCACGGAACTTCTGCTCGCCGAGTTGCTCGACGAAGAAACGTTCCATGCCCTCCCGGTCCAGATCCAGCAGGTTCTGTCTTGCAGGCACGCCAACGCCGATGGCCGCGGGCTGTGCGTCCGCGGCCAGTTTCAATTCAATCGGCGCCAGCTCGTGACTGCTCATTGCCGCTCAGCGCGAGAACACTTCGGTGGCGGCGAAGAAGTATGCGATCTCGATGTTCGCGTTCTCGACCGAATCCGAACCATGCGCCGCATTGGCATCGATAGAATCGGCGAAGTCGGCGCGGATCGTGCCCGGCGCGGCTTCCTTCGGGTTGGTGGCGCCGAGGATCTCGCGATGCTTGAGCACTGCGTTCTCGCCTTCCAGCACCTGGATGGCAACCGGGCCGGAGATCATGAATTCGACCAGCGCGTTGAAGAACGGACGCTCGCGGTGGACGGCATAGAAACCTTCCGCTTCGCGACGCGACAGGTGCTTCATCTTGGCGGCGACGATCTTGAGGCCGGCCTTTTCGAAACGGGCATAGATTTCGCCGACGACGTTCTTGGCAACGGCATCGGGCTTGACGATCGACAGGGTGCGCTCCAGCGCCATGGGGATTTCTCCGTTGGGCGGGCCACTTCTGACCCAAGGTTAACATGAAAAAACCCGCGTCGAAACACGGGCTTAGCCTGAATTGCGTAGCGAGATTCTAACGTATCGCCGGCAATTGCGCATCTGCCCGGCCGAAAATTGCTGCAGGGCAGCATGACAACCATACGTGAGCGGATGGACAATCAAACAAGCGTTTGATTAGCGGATTCCGGCCATGGGCAACACTCCCCACTTCTCCACCAAGGAACGCATCCTCGGCGCCGCCGAGGAATTGTTCGCCCAGTACGGCTTCGCCGGCACCTCCCTGCGCCAGGTCACCAGTCGGGCCGACGTCAACATCGCCGCCGTCAATTACCACTTCGGGTCCAAGGAAAACCTGGTCAACGAAGTGTTCCGGCGCCGGATGGACGACATGAGCGGCCAACGGCTGGGCCAGCTACGGGCCGCCCTGGAGCAGCATCCGGGCGAACTGGAGCCGATCCTGGCGGCCTTCGTCGAGCCCGCCCTGGCCCTGGCCCAGGATCGCCACGGCGGTGGGGCCTTCGTCCGGGTCATCGCCCGCGCCTATGCGGAAAAGAACGACGGCCTGCGCAAGTTCCTGTCCGACCACTACGGCCACGTCCTGCGCGAGTTCGGCAAGGCCATCGCCGCCTGCGTTCCCGGCCTGAGCAAGGAAGAGCTGTACTGGCGGCTGGATTTCCTGTCCGGCGCGCTCACCTACGCGATGGCGGACTTCGGCCTGATCAAGCGTCCCCATGGTGTCACCGAGGCAGTGCACCGTGAGCGGGCCGCCCGTGAACTCATCCGTTTCGCCGAGGCCGGCCTGCGCGCCGACCACGTCAAATAACCCCCTGACATCCAAGGATTCCCGAAATGTCCAATCCATTGCTTGTACGCAAGGCAGCCGTGCTGGGTGCCGGCGTGATGGGTGCGCAGATCGCCGCGCACCTGACCAACGCCGGTGTCGACACCGTGCTGTTCGACCTGCCCGCGAAGGACGGCCATCCCGACGGCGTCGTGCTGAAAGCCATCGCCAACCTGGGCAAGCTCAGCCCGGCCCCGCTCGCCAGCAAGGCGCTGGCCGAAGCCATCACCCCGGCCAACTACGACACCGGGCTGGCGCAGCTGAAGGGCTGCGACCTGATCATCGAGGCCATCGCCGAGCGGATGGACTGGAAGCAGGACCTGTACAAGAAGATCGCCCCCTTCGTCGCCGACCATGCGGTGCTGGCCAGCAACACCTCCGGCCTGGGCATCAACAAACTGGCCGAAGTGCTGCCGGAGCAGCTCCGCCACCGTTTCTGCGGCGTGCATTTCTTCAATCCGCCGCGCTACATGCACCTGGCCGAGCTGATTCCCGCCCGGGCCACCGATGCGGCGGTGCTGGAGGGCCTGGAGAGCTTCCTGACCTCCACCCTGGGCAAGGGCGTGGTCTACGCCAAGGACACCCCGAACTTCATCGGCAACCGCATCGGCGTGTTCTCGATCCTGGCCACCATCCACCACACCCAGCAGTTCGGGCTGGGCTTCGACGAGGTCGACGGCCTGACCGGGCCGCTGGTGGGCCGTCCCAAGTCGGCGACCTACCGTACTTCCGACGTGGTCGGCCTGGACACCATGGCCCATGTCATCAAGACCATGGCCGACACCCTGCCGGATGACCCGTGGCACGGCTACTTCAAGTCGCCGGACTGGCTGGACGCGTTGATAGCCAAGGGCGCCCTCGGCCAGAAGGCCGGCGCCGGCATCTTCCGCAAGGTCGGCAAGGACATCGTCGTGCTGGACCTGCAGAAGCAGGACTACCGCCCCGCCGATCGCACGGCCGCGCCGGAAGTCGTCGAAATCCTCAAGCTGAAGAACCCCGCCGAGAAGTTCGCCCGCCTGCGCGAAAGCGAGCATCCGCAGGCCCGGTTCCTCTGGGCCGTGTTCCGCGACCTGTTCCACTACAGCGCGGTCCACCTGGCCGACATTGCAGAGACCGCGCGTGATGTGGATCTGGCGATCCGCTGGGGCTATGGCTGGTCGCTGGGTCCCTTCGAGACCTGGCAGGCGGCAGGGTGGAAGCGGGTTGCGCAGTGGATCGCCGACGACATCCTCGCCGGCAATAGCATGAGCAACGCGCCCCTGCCGGACTGGGTATTCGACGGCCGCGAGGGCGTACACGCCGCCGATGGCAGCTACAGCCCGGCCCGCAATGCCAAGCTGCCCCGCTCCGCCCTGCCGGTCTATCGCCGCCAGCGTTTCCCGGATCCGCTGCTGGGCGAGAGCTTCCCGCTGGGCGAGACCGTGTTCGAGAACGACGGCGTGCGCCTGTGGACCGACGGCGATGGCGTGGGCGTGGTCAGCTTCAAGACCAAGATAAACACCGTTTCAGATGCCGTCCTGGCCGGCGTGCAACAGGCGGTGGCAATCGCCGAGCAGAAGTTCAAGGGTCTGGTGATCTGGCAACCGAAGGAACCCTTCTCCGCCGGCGCGGACCTCGCTGGTGCCCTGGGCGCACTGCAGGCCGGCAAGATCGCCGAGTTCGAAGCCATGGTCGCCAGTTTCCAGGCCACCAGCCAGCGCATCAAGTATTCGCTGGTCCCGGTCGTCGCGGCCGTACGCGGGCTGGCCCTGGGTGGCGGCTGTGAGTTCCAGATGCACAGCGCCCGCACGGTGGCCTCGCTGGAGAGCTACATCGGCCTGGTAGAGGCGGGTGTCGGCCTGCTGCCGGCAGGTGGCGGTCTCAAGGAAATCGCGGTGCGCGCATCGCAGGCGGCCGGCCCGGGTGGAGATGTCTTCGCCGAGCTCAAGCGGACCTTCGAGACGGTGGCCATGGCCAAGGTCTCCGCTTCCGCCGTCGAGGCCAAGGAACTGGGCCTGATGCGTGCGAACGATCTGGTTGTATTCAACGCCTACGAGCAGCTCTACATCGCCAAACAGCAGGTCCTGGCCCTGGCCGAGAGCGGCTACCGTCCACCGCTGCCGGCACGCCGCATACAGGTTGCCGGCGACGTCGGCATCGCGACCTTCAAGATGCTGCTGGTCAACATGCTGGAAGGCCGCTTCATCAGCGAGTACGACTACGAAATCGCGACCCGCATCGCCACCGTGCTCTGCGGCGGCGAGGTGGATCGCGGCGCGCTGGTCGACGAGGAATGGCTGCTGGCCCTGGAACGCAAGCATTTCGTAGAACTGGCCCAGCAGGAAAAGACCCAGGCCCGTATCGCGCACATGCTGAAGACCGGAAAGCCGCTTAGGAACTGAGAATCGGGAATGGAGAATGGGGAATCGTGAGCGGTTCCCATCTCCGGACCTTCACCTACATTGCCGGCAGAGGGGAATGACGGGAATACGTGGAAACCCATTTCACGATTCCCGATTCTCGATTCCCCATTCCCGGCTTTCGGAGAAAGCCAAATGAGCAAACAGATCCAGGACGCCTACATCGTTGCCGCCACCCGCACGCCGGTTGGCAAGGCCCCGAAGGGCGTGTTCCGAAATACCCGTCCCGACGACATGCTCGCGCATGTGCTGAAGTCGGTCATCGCGCAGGCGCCGGGCATCGACGTCAACCGCATCGATGACGCCATCATCGGCTGCGCGATGCCGGAAGGCGAGCAAGGCATGAACGTGGCCCGCATCGGCGTACTGCTGGCCGGCCTCCCCAATACCATCGCCGCGCAGACCATCAATCGTTTCTGCTCGTCCGGCCTGCAGGCGGTGGCGATGGCCGCCGACCAGATCCGGCTGGGCAACGCCGACCTGATGCTGGCGGGCGGCACCGAGTCGATGTCGATGGTGCCGATGATGGGCAACAAGGTCGCGCTCAGCCCGCAGGTGTTCGCCAAGGACGAAAACGTGGCGATCGCCTACGGCATGGGCATCACCGCCGAGAAGGTGGCCGAGGAATGGAAG
>NZ_JANJUE010000263.1 GCF_024710765.1 Pseudoxanthomonas sp. | reverse complement strand
GGGTAGCGGCGGAAGGCTGCCGAGCTCGACCCGGCTCTCGTCGGGCGCGTGGAAATCGGAGCCGCGTGAGGCCCGCAGGCCAGACTCCTGCGCGACCTGCGCGAACTGCCGGTACTGGTCGCGGGTGTGCGAACCGCTGACGACCTCGATGCCCTGCCCGCCCGCCTCGCGGAACGCCGCGATCAGTGCCCACAGCGCGGTCTCGTCGAGTCGGTAGCGTCCGGGATGCGCCAGCACGGCGACGCCGCCGGCGCCGCGGATCCACGCGATGGCATCGCCGAGCGTCGCCCAGCGATGCGGCACGAAGCCGGGCTTGCCGTCGGCCAGGTAGCGCTGGAACACCTCGTGCACGTCGCGACAGATGCCCTGCTCGACGATGTGACGCGCGAAGTGCATGCGCCCCACCATCGCCGGATTGCCGACGTACCTCAGCGCGCCGGCATACGCGTCGGCGATTCCGGCGCGCGCCAGCTCGTCGCCGATCTGCCGCGCCCGCTCGTCGCGACCGCTTCGGGTGCGCTCGAGACCGTCGCGCAACTCGCGGTTGCCCGCGTCGATCCGCAGCCCGACCACGTGGATCGTCTCGCCTCCCCACGTGACCGAGATCTCCACGCCCGGCACGAACACGAGCCCGAGTTGCGCCGCTGCGGCGCCCGCCTCGTCCAGTCCGCCGACCTCGTCGTGGTCGGTCAACGCGAAGATCTGCACGCCGTGCGCGAAGGCGCGGCGCGCGACCTCCGCCGGCGCAAGCGCGCCGTCCGAGACGAACGAATGGGCGTGCAGGTCGGCGTTGATCCGCCGCCGCGGGTTCGAAGTAGGCACAATAGGGGCTCCTGGCGACATTATAGGAACATGGGGAGACCGGCCATGAGGATTGCGGCACGCGACGACTACGACGAGCTGCACGGACAGTTCCGCTGGCACGTCCCCGAGCGATTCAACATTGCCGACGCGAGCTGCGCGCGCTGGGCGCGCGACGCACGCCGCACGGCGATCGTCGTCGACCACGGCGACGGGCGCGTCGAGCGCGTC
>NZ_JANJUE010000241.1 GCF_024710765.1 Pseudoxanthomonas sp. | reverse complement strand
ACGGCTGCCTTGGTCGTGCAATAAGCCAAGTGCGGGTAGCCCAGATAGCGCAGACCGGCCACAGAGGCGATCGAGATGATCGCGCCAGCGCCACGCTCCACCATGCCGGGTAGCACTGCTTGGCAACTCAGCATGAGGCTTTTGACGTTGACCGCGTGAATACGATCCAGATCTTCGGCGCTGGTCTCCATGGGTCCACCTGTCTTGCCGATGCCTACGTTGTGATGGAGCACGTCCAGCGGAGCATGACGCGCGGCCAAGGTGCGGAAGGTATCCACAATGTCTTCCTCGCGCGCCATGTCGGTCTGATAGGCATAGGCTGCGCCGCCTTCCTCCGTGATGAGTCGAACTGTCTCCTGTGCGGAGGAAAGGTCACGATCGAGTACGCACACTGTAGCGCCCAGACGGGCATAGGTCACGCACGAGGCCCGGCCGATGCTCCAGCCAGGGGCCACTGATCCGCCACCCGCGACGGCTACCGTCTTGCCAGTGAGATCCCAAGGTGCGTTGGATGTATGTCCGGTAGTGCCGCTCATGACGCCAGCCCGACTGTCATTCCCCCGCACACATAGATGACCTGGCCCGTGGTAAAGCCCGCGCGCGTGTCTAGCAGGGACGCCACGATGTGGGCGACCTCTGAGGGCGAGCCCATACGGCGCAGCGGAATCGCCTCCAGAATGCGCTCCGTCGCGGGCGCTCCAGGCGGATTAACGCTGGTAAACAGCTCGGTGGCGATCGGGCCGGGGCCTACGGCATTCACAGTGATGCCGTTCACACCGGCTTCCAGCGCAAGTGCCTTGGTAAAGCCGTGCAGGGCTGCCTTGCTCGACGCATAGGCGATGCGCTCGGTCTTGCCCAGAGCGGCTCGGCTGGAGATATTGACGATTCGCCCGTTCATCGCAGCACTCATGCCCGGCATGAGCGCTTGAGCGCACAGCACCGAGGCCGCGAGGTTCACGTCCATCACGGCACGCAGGTCGTCGGTAGTGACCCGCTCGATGGACTGGGGTCGCACGATGCCGGCGTTGTTTACCAGGCGTGTGATCGGCCCGCTTGTCAGCGCTTCGTCGAGCGCCTGGCACAGGGCAGCCTCGTCGCTGACATCGACACACAGATACTGTTCGCCATAGGCCAGTCGCTCTGGCGGCTGCTGGTCGAAGTTGACGACCTGATAGCCGTCCTCGCTTAAGCGGTCCACCACGGCCCGGCCAATACCGCGACTGCCGCCGGTGACTAAAGCACGGATGTCCATGTCACGCCTCCGTGGCTGCGCCAGGGCTGACAAAGGGAATGGCATGTTCCACCGTGTCCCAGATGAAGCGCCCCGACGGATCGCGTTGTTCCTCCACGATGTGGGCCACCAGTCCTGCCGCGCGCGAGATCACGGCAAAGCCGCGCATGATGGCTGTAGGTACCTCGATCTCGCCAAGCAACGCTGCGACCGCGCCTGTGGCGTTGATAGTGAT
>NZ_JANJUE010000240.1 GCF_024710765.1 Pseudoxanthomonas sp. | reverse complement strand
TACAGTGATCTGACCGCACTGCAGCTCGCGATAATCAAAAAAACACCGCTCAACACGTTCTCCGGTCCGATGCCAGGTGTGGAGATGTTCAAAGGGATCGACCCATTGACGGAGGAACATTTCTGGACCATGGTCACAGCCGCAAAAAAATATGGACCGGTCTCCAATCCGGACGGGAAACCGCTGATCTCCCTGCGCTCCGGGAAGGCATCAGGGCGGCTGATCGGAGGGAATCTTTCCTTGATCGTTGCTCTTGCGGGAAGTCCATATCTTCCATCGATGCGGTCCTCCCTGCTCTTTCTGGAGGAGATCGAAGAGGAGACCTATCGATTCGACAGAATGATGAACCAGTTACGGATCACCGGGATGTTGAAATCCGCTTCCGGGGTTCTCATCGGTGAACTGACGGATGTGAAGACCAGCGACACCTCTAAACCGTTCCTCACTGTCGAACAGGTTATGAACGATTATCTTGGATTACTGAAGAAACCGGTCGTATCAGGTCTGGTCTATGGTCATGTCCCTCGCAAGCTGACGATCCCGGTCGGCGTTCGGGCAACGGTCAATGCACGGACGGGCGTATTGTCATTCGATGAAGCAGCGGTCCGCGCTTGATATTTCTTCCATTTTCGGCAATTCTTGCCTCAGTTTCATTGACAAAACAGGCATTTGTGCTTACATTTGTAAGATACTTTTCGTTTTTTCGCCTGTTGAAGGATATTGTTTGTGCTGACCATCGCGGTTTTTGCTTCCGGTCGCGGATCGAATTTCGAAGCCCTGTTCCGGGCGATCCGGGATCAAACGATGGCGGCGCGGATCGCCGTTGTGATCAGCAATAACTCCGCCTCCGGCGCATTGAGCCTGGCGCGATCATACGGCATCCCGGCTCTTCACCTCAGCCAGCGTCAGTTCCCCGATCCGAACGCATTTCACTCCGCGCTTCTTGATGCGCTCCGGAAGTACGGTGTGAATTTTATTGTGCTTGCCGGATACATGAAGAAACTGGACGCGGTGATTGTTCGGGCGTACCCGCGGCGCATCATCAATATCCATCCGGCACTATTGCCGAAATTCGGCGGCGATGGAATGTTCGGAATGCATGTCCATAGCGCGG
>NZ_JANJUE010000432.1 GCF_024710765.1 Pseudoxanthomonas sp. | reverse complement strand
CAGGTTGCCGAACTCGGCGAACAGGAGCAGCAGCATCAGCCCCAGCGTGAGCGGCAGGATCACCATCAACCGGGTCTCGGCGCGTTGCAGGTTCTCGAACTGGCCGCCCCATTCGATGCGGACGCGGCGTGGATCGAACTTCACGTCCCGCTCGATGGCCGGTCGCGCTTCGGCGAGGAAACCGGCGAGGTCGCGGCCGCGTGTATTGAGCCGCACGATGATGTGGCGTTCGCCCATTTCGCGCACGATCACGCTCTCTCCGGACGTGGTGGAAATCCTGGCGACATCGGCCAGCGGAATCCGCGCCCCGTTGGCCGCGCTCAGGCGCAGGTCGGCGATGGCCTGCGGATTGGCGCGGGCTTCCGGTGCGAAACGCACGGTCATGTCGTAGCTGCGTTCGCCGACATAGAGTTGGCCGATGGCGCCACCGCCGATGCCGGTGGCGATGAGTTGGGCCACGTCGGCCGCATTGATGCCGTGGCGCGCGGCGGCGGCGCGATCCAGCTCGATGCGCAGGTTGGGCAGCGGCGGCTCCACGTCGACCGCGACGTCGGCCGCGCCGGGCAATCCGCGCAGGAGCGTGGCCACGTCGCTGGCGACGCGCCGGGTTTCGTCCAGGTCCTGGCCGAAGATCTTGACCACCAGATCGCTGTGCGCCCCCGACAGCTTGTCCTGCACGCCGTCGATCATCGGTTGCATGAAAGCCACGGCGTAGCCCGGCATGCGCGCATAGCGCGCGCCCAGCCGGCGAATCAGTTCCTGCTTGTCGATGCCCGACTTCCAACGGGAATAGGGGTGCAGGCCGACGCTGGCTTCGATGTGCGAAGGCGTCCAGTAGTCGGTGCCGTCGTCGTTGCGTCCGGTCTGGGTCACCACATGGGCGACTTCGGGAAACTCCAGGGTCGCCCGGCGCAGCTCGTCGGCCATCGCGCCAGCCTTGTCCAGGGTGATGCCCGGCGGCATCTGCACCTGCAGCCAGATGGATCCCTCGTCCAGGTAGGGCAGGAAATCCCGGCCGATGCCGCCGGCCAGCGCACCCAGCGCCAGCAAGGAAACCAGCACGCTGCCCGCCATCCAGCGGGTACGGCCCAGGTTGCGCAGCAGGAAGGCGTCGTAGTGCCGGCCCAGCCAGGCCAGGACGGGATTGTGGAAGACCTTGCGCGGACGCCGGAAAGCCAGCCAGGCCAGCGCCGGGGTCAGGGTCAGCGCCACCGCTAGCGCCGCCACCAGCGCGGCACCGATGGCGTAGGCCATGGGGGAAAACAGTTTGTACTCGATGC
>NZ_JANJUE010000218.1 GCF_024710765.1 Pseudoxanthomonas sp. | reverse complement strand
TCCGCGATCGCCGCTCGCGCGTGTCGGGCCGCCTGTCCATCGATGCGCCCAGCCGGATCGTCCGTCGCCTGCTGGTGCCGCAGCTGTCCCACTTCCTGGCCCGGCATCCGCAACTGGAGGTGTTCCTCGGATCGAGCGATCGTTTCGTCGATCTGGTGCAAGAAGGCATCGACTGCGCCATCCGGGTCGGCGAACTGGAGAACAGCAGCCTGGTGGTGCGCTCGCTGGGCAAGCTGGAACTGATCAACTGCGCGAGCCCCGCCTACCTCCAGGCGCACGGTCATCCGGAGCATCCGGAGCACCTCGCCCCGCTGCACCGGATCATCGGCTATTCCATCACCAGCGCGCCGCGCGCGGCCGAATGGGACTACGTCACCCCGCACGGGGTTCCGCTCAGCCTGGGCGCGCCGGCCATGATTACCGTCAACAACGCGGAAAACTACATTGCCGCCTGCCTGGCCGGACTGGGCCTGATCCAGGTGCCCCGCTTCGACGTCCAGCATCTGCTTGACGAAGGCCGCCTGGTCGAAGTGATGCCGGACCGTCGGCCGGCGCCGATGCCGCTGTCGCTGGTCTATCCGCATCGGCGCCAGCGCACCGCGCGGGTGCTGGCGTTCTCGGACTGGTTCAGCGAACTGATGGCGCCGCACCTGCTACCCGGCGAACGTGGCGCCTGACGGCACCGCTCAGGAACTACACGACAGCATCGAGCAGCCGGCACGCTCGCGCGCCCAATCCGGCCGCCGCAGGGCGAAACGCTCGTTGCCGGGCTGATCGTCATAGGGTTTGCGCATCACCTCCAGCAGTTCGGCGATGCCGCTCTCGTCGCCGGCTTCGGCGCGGTCGATCACCTGCTGGGCCAGGTAGTTGCGCAACACATAGCGCGGATTGGCCAGGCGCATGCGCTCCCTGCGCTCGGCGGGCGCCATGCCGTCGGCGGCCACGCGCGCGCCGAGGCCGCGCAACCAGTCCAACAGCGCCGCGCCGATGGCATCGCGCCTGCCAGCGTCATAGAAGGCGGCCTCGAAGTGCGCCAGCCCGGGTGACGCCAGATCCGCGTCCATCAGCGCACGGAAGAACAGGGTCATGTCCACTTCGCCGTTCCACAGCAGCTCATGCAGGCGACGCATCCGCTCGGTGTCATCCTCGCGATGCGCATCCAGGCCGAGCTTGCGCACGGTGTTGTCACGGTCGGCGGCGGCGTAGGCATCGGCGTAGCGTTGCAGGCCGTCCTGCAAGGGTTCGACCGATCCGAACAGCGGCGACAGCGCATGCGCCAGCCGCGTCAGGTTCCAATACGCGATCCTGGGCTGCCAGCCGAAACGATAGCGGCCCCCCGCCGCGTCGGTGGTGTTGGGGGTCCAGTCCGGGTCGTAGTTGTCGATCCAGCCGTAGGGACCGTAGTCGATGGTCAGGCCCAGCACCGACATGTTGTCGGTGTTCATCACGCCGTGCACGAAGCCCACCCGCATCCACTCGCCCATCAATCGCGCGGTGCGCTCGCAGATGGCGGCGAACCAGTCGCCGTAGCGCGTTTCCCCCTCGCCCGTCAGTTCCGGGAAATCGCGGCGGATGCAGAAATCCGCCAGCTGCCGCAGCAAGGGCACGTCGTCGCGCGAAGCCGGCAGTTCGAAGTTGCCGAAGCGCAGGAACGAGGGCGCCACCCGGCAGACGATCGCGCCGGGTTCGGCTTTCGGATGGCCGTCGTAGAACATGTCGCGTACCACCGCCTCGCCCGTCGCCACCAGGCTCAGTGCGCGCGTGGTCGGCACGCCGAGGTGATGCATCGCCTCGCTGCACAGGAATTCGCGGATCGACGAACGCAGCACCGCGCGGCCGTCGGCGGTGCGCGAATACGGTGTCGGTCCCGCCCCCTTCAGTTGCAGTTCCCAGCGCCGTCCCTGCGTGTCCAGGGTCTCGCCCAGGGTGATGGCGCGGCCATCGCCCAACTGGCCCGCCCAGGCGCCGAACTGGTGGCCGCCATAGTTGGCCGCGAACGGCTGCATGCCCGGCAAGGCGGCATTGCCGCCGAACACCTGGGCGAACGCGGGATCGGCCAGATCCGAATCGCTGAAACCCAGCGTCCTCGCCATCTCGCGCGACCAGGCCAGCAGGCGCGGCGCGGCCACCGGCGTTGGCGCCACCGATGACCACAGCGCGCCCCGCACTTCGCGCCGCCGCGGTCCCTGCTCCGGATCCCCGGGCAGTTCCCGCACGAAGGCATTGTCGAAATTCAGCGCCTGCATGGCGGTCACGCCATTCCGTCGGCCATCGGTTTTAGTGCCGGATCCAGCGCCACCCGCGCGTCGAACACGAAGCAGCCGCCGTCGTAGCCGTGCCCGCCGACGTCCTCGAAATAACCGAGGATGCCGCCGTCCAGTTGCAGCACGTTGTCCATGCCGTCGGCGCGCATCCACAGCGCGGCCTTCTCGCAACGGATGCCGCCGGTGCAGAAGCTGACCACGGTGGCGTCGCGCAGATCGGCGCGATGCGGCGCCAGCGCTTCCGGCAATTCGGTGAAGCGGGTGATCGGCAGGGTCAGCGCTCCGGCGAAGGTGCCGTGGGCGATTTCCTGGGCATTGCGCGTGTCCAGCAGGACCACCCGCCGACCGTCGTCGTCGATGCCGCCCTGTTGCAGCCAGCGCCGCAGGGTGGCGGGCGACACCGCCGGTGCGCGCCCGGCCAGCGGCGAGGCATCGTCGCGGCGGAAGCTGATGATCTCCGGCTTCACCTTCACCTTGAGCCGGGCGAACGGCCGCTGCGCGCTACGGCTGTACTTGACCCGCAGATCGGCGAAACGCGGATCCGCGCGCAGCGGCGACAGGAAGGACTCGATGGCGGCCTCGCTGCCGGCGAGGAACAGGTTGATGCCCTCCCCGGCCACCAGCACCGTGCCCCGCAGGTCCAGCGCTTCGCCACGCGCGCGCAGCGTGTCGGCGAAGGCTTCCGGGGTGTCGATGACGGCGAAGTGGTAGGCGGCGATGTTGACGATCATCCACGCATTTTACCCGGCCCCCGGCGGCGCTCCGGCGCGGCGCCCGAATTAATTCAACCAAACGGTTGACAATCGACCCGCAACGGAGAATCATCAACCTTATGGTTGAATATTCTCCCACCCAGCTCGACAGCCTGTTCCACGCCCTGTCGGACCACACCCGCCGGCGCATGCTGCGCAGTCTTGGCGGCCAGGCCCGCAGCGTGGGCGAGCTTGCCGCCCCGTTCCAGATCTCGCTGGCGGCCGCCTCCAAGCACATCAAGGTGCTGGAACGCGCCGGACTGGTGACCCGCACCGTGCAGGGCCGCACCCATCTGTGCCGCCTGCAACCCGAGGCGCTCGCCGCCGGGCAGGACTGGCTGCGCTTCTACGAGCGGTTCTGGACCGAACGCCTCGACGCGCTGGCCGACGCGCTGGGCGAGGAAACCCCGCCTCCCGCCTCCCCGGCTCCCCTGGCCTCGCGCAGGAAGAAAACCCCATGAATGCCACCATCGACGTGCGGGTCAGCCGCGCCTTCGCCGCCTCACCCGAAGCGGTTTTCGATGCCTGGCTGGATCCGGCCTGGCTGGGCCGCTGGATGTTCGGTCGCGGCGTGCGCGCGGAAACCGTGCTGCACCTGCAGACCGAACCGCGGGTCGGCGGCCGCTTTTCCTTTCTGGTGGAACGCCAGGGCCAACGCATCGATCACATCGGCACCTACCTGGAAATCGATCGCCCGCGCCGGCTGGTCTTCACCTGGGCCATTCGTGGCGAATCCGATGATGACGGCAGCACGGTCGCCATCGATCTGACCGCCACGCCGGAGGGTTGCATGCTGACCCTCACCCACACCCTGCCCGCGCAATGGGCCGACTACGCCGCGCGCACGCAACAGGGCTGGACCACCATGCTCGACGCGCTGCGCCGGCTGTTCTGATTCCACCACCGGCGACGAAACGACATTCGCCCCCACGAGGAGATGCCTTGATGAACGACGACTACGGCCAACCCATCGCCCGCGATGCCCTGCGCATCCAGCGTTCGCTGCCGGGCCCGATTGAACGGGTCTGGGCCTACCTGACCGAATCGGACAAGCGCGGCGAATGGATGGCGCGCGGCGACATGGAACTGCGCGTCGGTGGCCGCGTGCACCTGTTCTTCCACCACGCCAGCCTCTCCAGCGAACCCGGCCGGGCGCCCGCCAAGTACCAGGACATGGAGGATGGGGTGGGCATGGACGGGCACGTCACCGTCTGCGAACCGCCGCGGCGGCTCGGCTACACCTGGGGCGAAAGCGACGGCAGCACCTCGGAGGTGCTGTTCGAACTGGCCCCGCAGGAAGACCGCGTACTGCTCACCGTCACCCACGCCAAATTGCGGGATCGCGAGGAGATGGTCAGCGTCGCCGGTGGCTGGCATGCGCACCTGGGCATCCTGCTCGATCGCCTGGAAGGCCGCGAGCCGCGCAACTTCTGGCGCGTGCACGACGGGCTGGAAGCCGAATACGACCGGCGCCTGCCGCACCCGGAAAGCGCATAGCGCGACGCGCGGATGCGCGCAGCTTCAGCCCAGCAGCAACCAGGGCAAGGCCAGCGTCAGCGCCAGGATGAAGAGGATCGCGCCGAGCGTGGCCAGCACGAACACCGGGCGTTCGCGTAGCAATCGCGCGAACGTCTGTGCGGTCCCGGCCTGCACCGCCTGCGCATGCGCGTCGCGCGCGCGATCGCGGCGTTGACGCTGGTAGTCATCGAGCAGGGCCTTGGCCCGCGGATACTGGCCCGCATCGGACAGCCACAACGCGCCATGCGAAATGCCCCACGGGCTCGGCGGGGTCTCGTACCAGGCCAAGCCCTCGCGATCCAGCAGTTCGCGGATCTCGCCGGCTTCGTCGTCCGGCACGGCGCGCAGGTTGAACAGTCGTTTCGACATCGGGCCAGGCCCGGATTCCCAGGAGAGAGGCGGACATGCTACTGCAAGACAAGGTGGCGATCGTGCATGGCGGCAGCGGCGCCATCGGCGGCGCGTGCGCACGCGCGTTCGCGCAGGAAGGCGCGCGGGTATTCCTCACCGGCCGCACCGCCGCGCCGCTGCGACAGGTCGCGGACGACATCGTCGCGGCGGGCGGACGAGCTTCGTTCGACGTCCTGGACGTGCTGGACACGGCGGCCACCCGGCGCCATGCCGACGGCGTGGCCGCACGGGCCGGCGGCATCGACGTCAGCCTCAATGCGATCGGCGTGTTCCATGTGCAGGGCACCGGGTTCCTCGATCTCGCGCTGGACGACTACCGCCACCCCGTCGATGCCTACGCCCGCGCCAACTTCAACACCGCGCAGGCCGCCGCGCGCCACATGGCGCGACGCAAGCGCGGCGTACTGCTGACCCTGTCCACCCCGGGCGCGCGCCTGAGCGGCGCGGGCTTCCTCGGCAACGGCGTGGCCAGTGCCGCGGTCGAGGCGTTCTCGCGGTTGCTGGCCGGGGAACTCGGCGAGCACGGCATCCGGGTGATCTGCCTGCGTCCGGATGCGATTCCCGAGGCCGTCGCGACATCGCATTCGGGCAAGGTGTTCGCCGCCGCGGCCGGCGACACGGGCGTCTCCATCGATGCCATGCTGGCCGAACGCGCGGCCGGCGCGACCCTGCTCAAGCGCCTGCCCACGCTGGCGCAGGTGGCCGGGTTCGCGGTGTTCGCGGCCTCGGACCGCGCCGGCGCGATGACCGGCGCCATCGCCAACCTCAGCTGCGGCTCACTGGTGGACTGACCCGCGTGAGGCGATCAGGTAACCTCGGCGCACCCATTCCACCGGATGCCTCCATGCGCCGTTTCCTGCTGCCGTTCGCCCTGCTCCTGCTTTCCGGCTGTGCCGATCCCGGTCCCCCCCCCGGTGGCAGCGTGGCCGAACTGCAACGCATCGACGAGCGCGTCGGTACCGGCGCCATCGCCGCGAAGGGTTCGGATGTCACCGTGCACTACACCGGCTGGCTTTACGACAAGCGCGTGCCCAACCAGCGCGGCGAGAAGTTCGACAGTTCGGTGGATCGCGCCGAGCCGTTCACCTTCCTGCTCGGCGCCGGGCGTGTCATCCGCGGCTGGGACGACGGCGTGGCCGGGATGAAGGTCGGCGGCAAGCGCGTGCTGCTGATTCCTGCCGATCTGGCCTACGGCCGCGATGGCGCGGGCGGCGTGATTCCGCCCAACGCCTCGCTGGTGTTCGAAGTGGAACTGCTGGACGTGAAGCCGCACTAGGGCTCGGCTCTACCCTCTCCCGTAGGAGCGACGTCAGTCGCGACCGGAATCTTCCCCTGGACCCACGCCCAACGGGCGCTTCGTTGCCGGGTCGCGACTGACGTCGCTCCTACAGGGGATGGAGCTTATTTCTTCTTCACCGGCGCCAGCCGCAGGTCATGGAAATCGAAGCTGAAGTCGGTCAACGGTGAAATCGCCTCCATCCGCGCTTCGCGGATTTCACCGTCGGGCGTCAGCGCGAAGTTGAGGAAGGCGTCGGCGTTGAGCCAGCGCTCGCGCCAGCGCACCACGAAGGTGTCGTGCTGCCAGTGGCTCAGGTCGCCCACCAGTTCGGCGGTCTTGCTGAAGCGCAGCACCAGCTTGCCGCCTTCCTGGCTGATCACGACATCGCCATACCAGGGATCGCGCAGGGTGCCGGCGTACTTCGCCAGCGGCAGCGAAGGCTTGGACTTGGCGTCACGCGCGGCCAGGTGCTTCTGCCAGTTTTCGTCGGCGTTGTCCTGCGACTTGGCCACCGCCTCGGCGTAGGCCGCCAGCCAGTCGGTCTTCGGCGCATCCAGCATCGCATCGAGCGCGCGCAGGGTGACCGCATTGAACGCCGCGCCGACTTCCTGGCTGGTCAGCACCACCACGCCCAGCTTGCGTTCCGGCACCAGGGTCACCCGCGAGACCATGCCCGGCCAGCCGCCGGTGTGCCAGACCAGTTTCTGGCCGCGGTAGTCCGACAGCATCCAGCCCTCGCCGTAGCCCAGGTAGTTGGGTTTGGCCAACTTGAGCGTCTCGATCTTCGGCTCGGACACCGGAATCGGCGTGATCATCGACCACATGTCGCGCTGCCGCTTCGGGGTGAACAGCTGCTGCTGTCGCCCGTCCTTGTCGGTGTAGGTGCCGCCGGCCAACTGCATGCCCATCCAGCGGGTCATGTCATGCACGCTGGAATAGATGCCGCCGGCGCCGGCCACGTTCGACCAGGTCATCCGGGGCGCGGGCTGCAGATCCTTGAAGTCGGCCTTGGCGTGGCCGCTGGCGACGTTGTCGCCGGGCTTGAGCGCGTCGCTGTTGAAGCGGGTCTGGTCCATGCCCAGCGGCTGGAAGATGCGGCTGCGCAGGAACTGCTCGTAGCTCATGCCGCTGACCTGCTCGATCACCAGCTGGGCGACGCCGAACAGGATGTTGTCGTAGGCGTACTGGGCGCGGAAGCCGCCGGTCAGCGGCACGTCCTTCAGGCGCTCGGCCACTTCGCGGTTGGTGTAGCTCGTGGTCGGCCAGTACAGCAGATCACCGGCGCCCAGCCCCAGGCCGCTGCGATGCGCCAGCAGATCGCGGATGCGCATCTCGCGGGTGACGTAGGCGTCGGACATGCGGAACCACGGCAGGTGATCGATCACCCGATCATCCATGTCCAGCTTGCCTTCGTCGGCCAGCATCTCCAGCGAGGCGGCGGTGAAGGCCTTGGTGTTGGACGCGATGGCGAACAGGGTGTGCTCGTCCACCTTCTCCGGCTTGCCCAGTTCGCGCACGCCATAACCGCGCTCCAACACCACCTTGCCGTC
>NZ_JANJUE010000375.1 GCF_024710765.1 Pseudoxanthomonas sp. | reverse complement strand
GTGCACAACAAATATGTGGTGGAAGGCCTCAAGGCCAAGGGCGCCGTGTTTGTCGAGGAACTCGATGAGATCCCCGAGACCGAGGCGCCTGTCGTCTTCTCGGCCCATGGCGTGCCCAAGAGCGTGCCGGCCGATGCGAAGGCGCGCAACATGTTCTTCCTCGACGCCACCTGCCCGCTGGTCAGCAAGGTGCATGTCGAAGCCTCGCGCCATTTCGAGGAAGGCCACGAAATCGTGCTGATCGGCCATGCCGGTCACCCCGAGGTGATCGGTACAATGGGCCAACTCCCGGCGGGAGCCGTGACGCTGATCGAGACGGTGGATGACGCCAACGCTTTCACACCGAAAAACCCCGAAACGCTTGCCTTCGTGACCCAGACGACGCTTTCCGTCGACGACACGCGCGAGATCGTCGCGGCCCTGCGCGCGCGTTTTCCGTCCATCAATGGCCCGCACAAGGAAGACATCTGCTACGCCACGACCAACCGGCAGGAGGCCATCAAGGCCGTCGCGCCGCTGGTCGATGCCATGATCGTCGTGGGCTCGCCCCATTCGTCCAACTCGCAGCGCCTGGTGGAAGTGGCCCTGCGCAATGGCTGCAAGGTCGCCACCCTGGTGGACCGTGCCAGCGAGATCGACTGGTCGGTCTATGGGGACATCAAGTCCCTTGGCGTCAGTGCGGGCGCCTCGGCACCCGAAAGCCTCGTCGAGGAGGTGATCGACGCCTTTGCCGCGCGCTATGAGGTCAAGGTCGAGACCAAGACCACCGCCGAAGAGAACATCGCCTTCAACATTCCCCGCGTGCTGCGCAACCTGGAAGCGGCCTCGGGTCGTGGCTGATTCCGTCACGATCCACACCGACGGCGCCTGTTCGGGCAATCCGGGTCCGGGCGGCTGGGGGGCGATCCTGCAATTCGGGCCGCACCGCAAGGAATTGAAGGGTGGCGAGGCCCTGACCACCAACAACAAGATGGAGCTGACCGCGGCCATCGAGGCGCTCAACGCGCTCACCCGGCCCTGCACGGTCGATCTCCACACCGACAGCCAATATGTGAAGAACGGCGTCCAGAGCTGGATCCATGGCTGGAAGCGCAATGGCTGGCGCACCGCCGACAAGAAGCCGGTCAAGAATGTCGAGCTATGGCAGGCGCTGGACGAAGCCACCAAGCGCCACACGATCAAGTGGCACTGGGTCAAGGGCCACGCCGGCGACGAACTCAACGAGCGCGCCGACGAATTGGCCCGCGAGGGCATGGCGCCGTACAAGCCGAAACGGGCGGCGGGACTGACCCCGCCCGTTTGAGGGCTGCTAGCCGGCGACCTTCCCGAAATCGGCCACCAGATGCATGGTATCGCGCAGGCGCGCCAGAAGGTTGAGACGGTTGGCACGCACGGCCGGATCGGCGTCGTTGACCAGAACCGCTTCGAAGAAGGCATCGACGGGAGCGCGGAGCGTGGCCAGTTCGGCCATGGCGCCCTTGTAGTCGTCGCGCGCCACATGCGCCGCCACCGCGGCATGCACACCATCCACGGCGAAGGCCAGCGCGGTCTCTTCCGGCAGCTTCAGCGCCGCCTGATCGACAGTGCCGGCATAGGCCTTGCCGTCCTTCTTTTCCTCGGCCGCGAGGATATTGGCCGCACGCTTGTAGCCGGCCAGGAGGTTGGCGCCATCGTCGGTCGAAAGCAGCGTCGAGAGGGCCTCGGCCCGCTGGGTGATCTGGAGGATGTCGTTGCTGTCGGCGGAGATGACGGCGTCGACGAGGTCGTGGCGGGCTCCGGCATCGCGCAGGGCGACCTTGAGACGATCATGGAAGAAGGACAGCAGGTCCGGCTCGACATTGAGCGGGAACTTCAGATTGTTCTCGGTAATGATGCGGATGACGCCAAGGGCCGCGCGACGCAGCGCAAAAGGATCGCGCGAGCCGGTCGGCTTTTCGTCGATCGACCAGAAGCCCGAGAGCACGTTGAGCTTGTCGGCCAGCGCCACGGCGATCGAAACCGGCTCCGTCGGCACGCGGTCGGAGGGGCCGAGCGGCTTATAATGCATTTCAAGCGCCGTCGCGATGGCCGCCGGCTCGTTCTGGGCGGTCGCGTAGTAGCGGCCCATCAGGCCCTGCAATTCGGGGAATTCCCCGACCATGCCCGTGACCAGATCGGCCTTGGCCAGCATGGCGGCGCGCTTGGTCAGCTCCACATCGGCGCCAACCTTGGGCGCAATCTCG
>NZ_JANJUE010000110.1 GCF_024710765.1 Pseudoxanthomonas sp. | reverse complement strand
TTGGGATGGGGGCCGCTTTCAGCGGTCTGGAAACCCCGAAACATTCGCCCCCACCCCAGCCCTCCCCCGCAAGCGGAGGAGGGGGGTGAATCCGTGGCTCGCCCGTTTCCTGCGCACGGCGAAGTAAGGAACCATGTCCGCGCACGCGCAACACGACTATGGGAGCGACTCAGTCGCGATGGAACTTCCCGCAATCTTCACCGCGACCGACATCGCTCCCACGGGAAACTCAACCGGCCGCCAACACCTTCAACACCTGCGCCTCGTCGACATCCGGCACCACTTCGGCGCGGCCGATGCCGCGCCACAGCACCAGGCGCAGGCGGCCGGCCTGGTTCTTCTTGTCCAGGCGCATGCGCGACAGCAGCGCGTCGGGTGCGAGCCCGGCCGGAATCGCGGTCGGCAGGCCATACGCCCGCAGCAAGACGATCAAGCGCTCGGTATCGGCGTCGTCCGCCATGCCGAGTAGCGCCGACAGCCGTGCCGCCAGCACCATGCCCACCGCCACCGCTTCACCGTGGTTGAGATTGTCGTTGTCCGGACTGCCGTAACCCTGTTCGGTTTCGATGGCGTGGCCGAAGGTGTGGCCCAGGTTGAGCAGCGCGCGTTCGCCGCGCTCCAGCGGGTCGCGCGCGACGATCTCCGCCTTGTGCTCGCAGCTGCGCGCGATGGCCTGCGCCAGCACGGTGGGCTCGCTCTCCAGCAGCGCGGCGCGCTCGGCTTCCAGCCATTGGAAGAACAGCGGATCCCGGATCGCGCCGTACTTGATCACCTCGGCCAGGCCGGCGCGCAGCTCGCGCGGCGGCAACGTGCCCAGCGCGGCGGTATCGGCGAATACCGCGCGCGGCGGGTGGAACGCGCCCACCAGGTTCTTGCCCTGCGGGATGTCCACCGCGGTCTTGCCGCCGACCGAGGAATCCACCATCGACAACAGCGTGGTCGGCAACTGCACGCAGTCCACGCCGCGCATCCAGCATGCGGCGGCGAAGCCGGCCAGATCACCGACCACGCCGCCGCCCAGCGCGAACACGCAGGCGTCGCGGGTCGCGCCGAGGGTGGCCAGCGCCTCGATGGCGTGGCCGAAATGCGCCAGCGTCTTGGACGCCTCGCCGGCGGGCAGCACGAAGGTGCCGATGCCCAGATCCGGCCGCGCGGCATGCAGCGCCTCGCGCACGGCGGCCGCGTACAGCGGCGCCACGGTCGAATCGCTGACCAGCAGGACGTGCCGACCGCGCACGTGGCGGGCCAGCGCGGCGCCGTCGGCCAGCAGGCCCGGACCAATCGTGATGGTGTAGGGCGTCTCGCCGCCGACATCGACGGTGCGGAAAAGCGGATTCATGCGGGGGTCTCTTGGCGCTGCCAGCGGATGGCCAGCAGATGGCACAGGCGCAGGGTGGCGTCCGGCGGCATCAGGTGATCGGTATCGAGGCTGAGATCGGCGATCTCGGCATACAGTGGCGTCCGTACCTGCGCCATCTCGCGCAATACCTGTTCGCGATCGGGGCGTTGCAGCAACGGACGGTTGGTGCAGCGGGCCAGGCGCTTGAGCTGGCCCTCCACGCTCACGCCCAGATGGACGACGAAACCGCGCTGGCGCAGCAGGGCGCGGTTGTCGGCCGACAGCACCGCGCCGCCGCCGGTGGAAATCAGCTGGCCTTCGCCGGCCAGCAGCTCGCGCAACACCGCGGTCTCGCGCTCGCGGAAACCGGCTTCGCCGGCGTGCTCGAAGATCTCCGGAATGGTCGCGCCCGCCCGTTCGACGATGGCCTGATCGGCATCGACGAACACCAGCCCGAACCGGTCGGCGACGCGCTTGCCGATCGAGGTTTTGCCGGCGCCCATGGGGCCGACCAGCACGAGGTTGGGGGCGGGATTCATCGCCGGGGATGCTAGCACCCGTGGCGGGGGCTTAACACGTTCTGGCCTACGGTGGCCGTCCCGGCGGCCCGTCCGCCTTGTTCCCGGAGCGACCCATGTCCGTTGCCAAGATCATCGAAATCAATGCCGCCTCCAAGACCAGCATGGAAGACGCGGTGAAGGTCGGATTGAAGAAAACCTCGGAAACCGTCAAGGGCATCAAGGGCGCATGGGTCAACGAGATCAAGGTGGTGACCGACGACGCCGGCAATGTCACCGAATGGCGGGTGAACCTGCGGATCAGCTTCGTGGTGGCGTAGAACCACCGGCATCCCTGCAGGAGCGACGTCAGTCGCGAAGGCTTTCCCGCGATGCCGGTCGCGACTGACGTCGCTCCTGCAGGGGCCGCCGCTGTTCGTCCAGCACCAGCATTCGATCCGCCAGGCCCGGCAGGGTGCGCAGCGCCTGCCGGCTGACCCGTTCGAAGAACTGCACGAAGCGCGCCACCCCGGCGGCGTCCATCGCGGCGACGCCGGGACGCGCGCGGGCAAGCGCGCGCTCCTGCTGCTCGCGCCAGGCGGCGACCACCTCGAAGCCGGGTGGTTGCAGGAACCACAGTCGGTCGAAGCGTTGCCACAGGGCCGGATAATCCCGGCGCAGCGTGTCATTGCAGTACCGGCGCCAATGGCCGTCCGCATCCTGCTCGCGCTCCAGCGCGTTCAACGGCGCGCCCAACGCGGCCTCTTCCTCGGCCGGCGTGCCTAGGAACCAGCCTTCGAAAATCACCAGATCCGCGCCGGCCTCCAGTCGTTCCCACGCCGGCTCCGGTGCGCGATCGTCGGCCAGTTTGTCGAAGCGCGGCAGCACCGCTGGCCGGCCCGCGCGCAACGCATCCAGCAACCCACACGCCAGATCCACGTCGTGCGTGCCGGGCGGGCCACGGGTGGCGAGCAGCGGATGGACGTCGTGGGCCAGCCGCCGCCGTTGGGCGCGGGTCAGGTAGACGTCGTCGATGGACAGCACCGCCGGACGCCGTCCGCGCTGGCGCGCGAGGCTGGCGATCTGGGCGGCGAGCGTGGATTTTCCCGACCCCTGCAGGCCGCTGATCGCCAGCACCGGCACCGCCACGGGCACTGACAGCGCGTCGGCCAGCGCGGTCTCGACCCATTCGGGCGCGAACCCTTCATCGTGGCCGGGGTGCGTGGATGCGGACATCGCGCGACAATAGCGCATGACCGCCGCGCACCGCGCGGCACCTTCCCTCTGCCGGGTGCGCAATGACCGATCTGTATGCCCAAGCCCTGACCACGTTCGCCGGACTCTACGAGGAAGCCCAGGCTTCCCCGCGCGAACTGGAAGCCAACGCCATGACCGTGGCGACCGCCACCCCGGACGGCCATCCCTCCGCGCGCACGGTGCTGCTGAAGGCGTTCGACGAACGCGGCTTCGTGTTCTACACCCACCTGCACAGCCACAAGGGCCGCGAACTGGAAACCAATCCGCGCGCGGCGCTGCTGTTCCTGTGGCGCAGCCTGCGCGACGCTGGCATCCAGGTGCGCATCGAGGGCGCGGTCGAGCAGGTGGACGCCGCCGAGGCCGACGCTTATTTCGCCTCGCGTCCACGCATGAGCCAGATCGGCGCCTGGGCCTCGCAGCAGTCGGAAACGCTGGCCTCGGCCGAAGCCTTCGACGCGCGCATCGCCGAGACGGAAGCGCGCTTCGCCGGAAAGGACGTGCCGCGTCCGGCCGGCTGGAGTGGTTTCCGGGTCATCCCGGAAGCATTCGAGTTCTGGTACGGCGCGCAGTTCCGCCTGCACGAGCGCTGGCGCTACGAACGCGATGCGTCCGGCCAGTGGAGCAAGCGGATGCTGTTCCCGTGAGCGATGGCTGGAGCATCCGCCAGGCGCAACCCCGTGACACCGCCGGCTGGGCGCGCCTGCGCCAGGATCTATGGCCGATGGACAGTGCCAGCCAGCAGGCCGCCGACATCCTGGATTTCCTCGCCGGCGATGCGGCCGGGTTCCTCGCCACCGACACGGACGGACAGGTAGTCGCGTTCGCCGAGGCCAGCCTGCGCCACGACTACGTCAACGGCACCGAAGCTTCGCCGGTCGGGTTCCTGGAAGGCTGGTATGTGGATCCGGCCTGGCGCGGGCGCGGCATCGGCCGCGCGCTGGTGCAGGCGGTGGAAGCGTGGACGCGCGCGCAGGGTTGCAGTGAACTGGCGTCCGACGCGCTGCTCGACAACCGCGACAGCCAGGCCGCGCACGCCGCCTGCGGCTTCGAGGAAACCGAGCGCGTGGTGTATTTCCGCAAGCGGCTGGACGACTGAGCATGGGCCCGCAACGCATTGTCTGCCTGACCGAGGAACCCACCGAAACGCTGTACGCGCTCGGCGAGCAGCACCGCATCGTCGGCATCAGCGGTTTTACCGTGCGGCCGCCGCAGGCGCGCCGCGAGAAGCCCAAGGTCAGCGCCTTCACCAGCGCCAAGATCGGCGAGATCATGGCGCTCAAACCGGACCTGGCGATCGGCTTTTCCGACATCCAGTCGGAGATCGCCGCCGAGCTGATCAAGCAGGGCGTGGAAGTGTGGATCGCCAACCATCGCAGCGTGGATGGCATCCTCGACTACATCCGCCGCCTCGGCGCGCTGGTCGGCGCGACCGACAAGGCGAACGCCTATGCCGATGGCATCGAGGCCGGGCTGCGCGCCATCGAGCAGGCCGCGGCCACGTTGCCGCGTCGCCCGCGCGTGTACTTCGAGGAATGGGACGAACCGATCATCACCGGCATCCGCTGGGTCGCCGAGATCGTCCGCATCGCCGGCGGCGACGACGTGTTTCCCGAGTTGTCCGCCGAACCGTTGGCGAAGCAGCGCATCCTCGCCAACGGCGACGAAGTCGTCCGGCGCGCGCCGGACATCATCCTGGGATCATGGTGCGGCAAGAAATTCCGCCCCGAGCGCGTCGCCGCGCGGCCCGGCTGGGACACGATTCCGGCGGTGCGCGACGGCGAACTGCACGAAATCAAATCGCCGCTGATCCTCCAGCCCGGTCCCGCCGCGCTCACCGACGGCGTGAATGCCATCGCCGCGATCATCCAGGCCTGGGCGGCGAAGCGGTCCTGAGATCGGCTTTCAGGCGGTCGGGCGCACGCGCCGCGACGCTTCCTCAACCAGCCGGACGCACGCGTCCGGCCAACAGCGCGCCCGCGACGGCCAACGCGGCGGTCAGGCCGAAACTGAGCCCGAACGCCAGCGTCGGCGCGCGATCCAGCCACGCCGCTACCAGCGAGCCGGCCAGCGCCAGCATCGTCGCGATCGCCAGCGCGTCCATCAATTGCAAGGCGGAACTGTTGCGGCCCTGCGCCTGCGGCGGCGACAGCGAGAGCGTCAGCACCGACAGGCTGGGATAGGTCAGGCCCATGCCGACGCCGGTGATCGCCCAGCCGATCAGCGCCAGGCCCAGGCCGCCGGGCAGGAACACCGCTAGCGGCAACGGCAGGATGCCCAGGGCCATCATCGACAAACCGATGCGCAGCAGCGTCGCCCGCGACCACGGCCGGCGCGTGTTGCCTTGGTACCACGAGCCCATCGACCAGCCCAGCGCGCCCACGCTCAACGCCACGCCCGCCCACAGCGGCGAGAATCTGAACTGCTGCGCCAGCATCAGCGGGATGAACACCTCCGTGCCGAAGAAGGTCGCGCTGGCCAGTCCGCGCAGCGCGATCACGCTGGGCAGGCCGCGCCGCAGGCTCAGGCTGCCCGCCGGCAACAGCTTGCGCGTCGCCGCGATCAACGCGAGCAGCGCCGCCGCCAGCAGCACTGCACCCAACGCGTCGTGCCGCTGTCCGGCCAGATGCAACAGGCAGGCGGCCAGTGCCGCGAGCCCGGCCCAGGGCAACAGCGAGCCCCCGGTCGTTGTCCCGGCGCTCGTCGTCGGCAGCGCCTTCAGACCGGGCCGCAATGCCAACGCGGCCGGAATCGCCAGCAGCGGCACCGCCAGGAACACCCAGCGCCAGCCAACGTGTTCGACGATCAGTCCGCTCAGGCTGGGCCCGACCAGCGAGGGCACCACCCAGGCCGCCGAAAACGCGGCGAACACGCGCGGGCGCAGTGCTTCCGGATAGGCGCGCGCCACCACCACGTACAGCGCCACCGACATCGCGCCGCCGCCGAAGCCCTGCACGATGCGCCCGAGCAGCAGCACCGGCATGTTCGGCGCCAGCCCCGCCACGATCAGGCCGGCGACGAACCACGACACGCCCCACCAGACCACGCGCCCCGGACCATGCCTGTCGCTGGCGAGGCCGGCCTGCACCATGCCGACCACGCTCGCCGCGAGGGTGCCGGCGAACGCCAGCGCGTACAGCGACAGGCCATCCAGCGCACGCGCGACGGTCGGCATCGCGGTCGCCACCGCCAGCGCCTCGAACGCGCCCAGCGAGACCAGCGCGACCATGCCCACCGTCATCGCGCGATGACGCGGCGCCAGCACGCCGTCCATGGGCGCGGCAGGCGGCATCGTGGCGGATGCCTCCGCGGCGTCCGGCGACGGGGAGGAAGAGGAGGAAAGGGAAGGGGATTCCATGGAGACAGCGGCGGAGTGGGGGCGCGAAGCTTGCGCCCTCAAGCGCGGTTGAGGTCAACCGCTTCGCTCAGGCGCGCTCGTTGCCGGCGGAAGACGCTCAGAAATTGCGCTGGAACTGCAGCTTCTCGCTGCGGCCGTCCACGCGCACGGTCAGATCGAAGCGGTAGGTGTCGCGCGGTCCCACCTTGAGCGTGCCGATGTGATCGACATAGTCGCCGGTGCGCACCGCGCGGAACGCCAGCGCCTGCCGCTTGCCGGACAGATCCCGCGCCTCGCCCTCGACGTCGCCCTCGGTGACGGTTTCCTCGCCGCCGCTGACCTGGCGCAGGGCGATGACCACCAGCGCCGTTCCCGGCTCGCGCTGGACCTGGTATTCGCGCGCCACCGCCTCGCTCAGCGACAGCGTCGGCAGCGCGTTGAAGTGCACGCGCAGGGAACCGAAATCCTGCTGCGCCTGCACCGGCGGCACGAATTCGGCCACGCGCGGCGCTTCGCCGGACGAGCACGCGGCCAGCGCGAGCGAAAGGGCGCAGGCCATCCAGGCGGTCTTGATCATTTTCATGGCGGGTGTCGGTCTCAGTCGTTGGCGGCGGACAACTGGCGCCCGCGTTCGGTGGCGGCATGGATGGCCTTCGCCACCAGGGCCTCGAAGCCGCCGGCCTGGAAGGTTTCGATGGCGGCCTGGGTGGTGCCGTTCGGGGACGTCACCCGCGCGCGCAGCACGCCGGCCGGCTCGCCGGATTCGACCAGCATGCGCGCCGCGCCCAGCAGGGTCTGCGTGGCCAGCCGGCGCGCCGCGTCCGGCGGCAGGCCTTCGGCTTCGCCGGCCGCCTGCATCGCCTCGGCCAGCAGGAACACGTAGGCCGGTCCGCTGCCGGACACCGCGGTGACCGCGTCCATCAGCGACTCGTCGGCAATCGCCACCGTCGGCCCCACCGCCGCCAGCAACGCCGCGGCGGCGTCGCGCTGCGCGGCATCGGCGCGATCATTCGCATACAGCCCGGTGATGCCCGCGCCCAGCAGCGCCGGCGTGTTCGGCATCGCCCGCACCACCGCCACGTCGCCGCCCAGCCAGCGCTCCAACTGCGCGGCGGTGATGCCGGCGGCGATCGAGATCGCCAGCGGACGCCGCGCTTGCGCCGGCGCGGTCAAATCCGCACAGACCGTGCGCATCACCTGCGGCTTGACCGCCAGCAGCCAGATATCGGCGTCGGCGGCGGCATCGGCGGCCCCGGCCTGGTCCCGTACGCCAAAGTCCCGCGCCAGCGCCTCGCGCAGCGCCTCCACGGGCTCGGCCACGTGGATGGCCTCCGGCGCGTGGCCGCGCGCGATCAGCCCGCCGATCAGGCTGCGTGCCATGTTGCCGCCGCCGATGAAGGCGAGCGTGTTGGACGAAGACGAGGAGGGCGATGACATGGACGCGGTCCGTTGGAAAACCGCGTTGATTCTAGCGCAGCCTCCGCACCGGCAAGAGCCGGCACACCCGCGCGCCGGTCCGTGCCAACGCTAGAGCAGGCTGCAACTCCCACCCTGGCCCAGCGTCGCGCCGAGCATGACGCCGACGAAAAACAGCACCACCGCCAGAATCGCCGCATCGGACAGCAGGATGGACAATCGCCGGTGTTTTCGTACGCGATGCAGGTGCCACGCGAACATCGCTCCCAGCCCCGCCGCCCATGCGATGCCCGCGACGGCGGGCGCCACCAGGCTGCCGCCCAGCAGCGCGATGAGCGCAAAGGCCCAACCCGCCTTGCCGCACGCCGGAAGCCAGTAACCGATGCACGCGACATACGCCAGCAGCGGCAGAACGAACAGCGTGAACGCGGCGGCGCCGAATCGCTGGACCGGAGACAGGGGCAGATTCATTCCAGACCTTCAGGTGTCATGGCGGGGTGAGCTGGGGGCTCGCCGACGCATGCGCCGCTCCGAGCGATGACAGACTCGCCCCCATCCCGACCTTCCCCCGCAGGCGGGGGAAGGAGCGACACCCGCGAGGAAACGGGCGGAACACGCAAACGGCTCCCTCCCCCGCTTGCGGGGGAGGGCTGGGGTGGGGGCAAGCGGGAATCCGTGTGCGCTACTTTGCTCCGCATGATGGCGCGCGGAAAGCGCCCCCATCCCAACCTTCCCCCGCACGCGGGGGAAGGGGCAGGTGCCGGCAGAGTGGCTTCCTTCGTCAGTGTTCACCGCTCGCGGGAAACGAGCAAAACACGCAAGCAGCTCCCTCCCCCGCTTGCGGGGGAGGGCTGGGGTGGGGGCAAGCGGGAATCCGTGTGC
>NZ_JANJUE010000315.1 GCF_024710765.1 Pseudoxanthomonas sp. | reverse complement strand
GTCCCATGACTTTTCCTGCTTTTCGGTCGGCTTGACGTAGTAGTAAATATTATCGAGGTCAAGCGTGCCGAGTTCAGGTCCCCAATTGGGCATAGGGCGCGCAAGGAAATGCTCCAGCGCCTTGAGGCGGAAGTCGAGCATCCACTGCGGCTCGCCCTTCATGCGGGAAATGTTTTCGACAACTTCACGGCTCAAACCTTTTTCAGATTTGAAGGTGTAGTTATCGTCACGGTCGTGAAAACCGTATTTGTAATCGCCAATCTCTTCGAGGATTTTAGTATCTTCGGACATGTTTACTCCAGTTAGGTAAGTAACAAGAAATGAGTAATATACAACGAGTAAAGGAACATCCCGTTTCTCGTTACTTGCTTCTCGTAACTACGCAGTCTCTTCCGTCTTTTCGCGGAGCCAGTCGTAGCCGTGCTCTTCGAGGTGCAGGGCGAGGTCGGGTCCGCCGGATTCGACGATGCGTCCGCCCATCATGACATGCACGAACTGAGGCTTGATATAGTTCAACAAGCGCTGGTAGTGCGTAATGACGAGCACACCAAGTTCAGGTCCGGAAAGAGCGTTGACGCCCTCTGAGACGATGCGGAGCGCATCAATGTCCAGACCTGAGTCGGTTTCGTCCAAAATGGCGAAGCGCGGCTTGAGGGTAGCCATCTGCAAAATTTCGGCACGCTTCTTCTCACCGCCGGAGAAACCATCGTTGAGATAGCGCCCAGCAAAATTGTGGTCCATCTTGAGGGCGTCCATCTTTTCCTTTAACATCTTGCGGAATTCAGGAATGGGCATGCCTTTATCTTCGGGGTTTTCGGCGCGACGGCGGGAGTTGATCGCCGAGCGCAGGAAGTTCGCCACGGTCACACCGGGGATGGCAACCGGGTATTGGAACGCAAGAAACACGCCCGCGCGGGAGCGTTCATCAGGTTCCATTTCGAGCACGTTTTCACCGTCTATCAGCACTTCACCGCTGGTTACAGTGTAACTGGGATGTCCCATCAGGGTATAAGCCAAAGTGGACT
>NZ_JANJUE010000064.1 GCF_024710765.1 Pseudoxanthomonas sp. | reverse complement strand
GGAAATTCCCGGACCGATTGCGGACCCTGCGCGCGCAGCGCGCAGGGCACGCCGCCAGGGGTGTGTTTCTTTGCCTACTTTCTTTGCACAAGCAAAGAAAGTAGGGCCTCGCGGCGAGCGCACCATCGGTGGGCACCGACGACGACATCACGCGCGAGCGTCCTGAGCGCCTCAGGTCGAACGAAGACAGTCATCAAGCAGGTCATCCCGGAGTCCCCATGGAACACCTCGACATCCCCGCCCTCCAGAAGCTCGACGCCCAGCACCACCTGCACCCCTTCAACGACAACGCCGCCCTGGCGAAGAAAGGCACCCGCATCCTCACCCGCGGCGAAGGCTGCTACGTCTGGGACGCCGAGGGCAACCAACTGCTCGACGCCTTCGCCGGCCTGTGGTGCGTCAACATCGGCTATGGCCGCAGGGAACTGGGCGAAGCGGCGTCGAAGCAGATGACGCAGCTGGCGTACTACAACAGCTTCTTCCAGTGCACCACCGAACCGACCATCGCACTGGCGGCCAAGCTGGCCGAACTGGCGCCGGGCGACATCAACCATTCCTTCTTCGTCAATTCCGGTTCCGAGGCCAACGACACCATCCTGCGGCTGGTGCGGCACTTCTGGGCGGTGCAGGACCAGCCGCGCAAGAACATCTTCATCGGCCGCCACGATGGCTATCACGGCACCACCATGGCCGGCGCCAGCCTGGGCGGCATGAAGGGCATGCACAAGCAGGGCGGCCTGCCGATTCCGGACATCCACCACATCGATCCGCCGTTCTGGTTCGCCGATGGCGGCGATCTGTCCGAGGACGAGTACGGCCTGGTCGCGGCGCGCCGGCTGGAGGACAAGATCCTGGAACTGGGACCGGAGCGGGTGGCCGCCTTCATCGGCGAACCGATCATGGGCGCGATCGGCGTCTACATCCCGCCGCGCACCTACTGGCCGGAGATCGAGCGCATCTGCCGCAAGTACGACGTGCTGCTGGTCGCCGACGAGGTCATCTGCGGCTTCGGCCGCACCGGCGAATGGTTCGGTTCGCAGTACTTCGGTTTCCAGCCGGACATCATGCCGGTCGCCAAGGGCATCACCTCCGGATACATCCCGCGGGGCGCGGCGATGTTCAACGACCGGGTGGCGAACGTGCTGAAGGCGCAGGGCGGCGAGCTGGCCCATGGCGCCACCTATTCCGGTCATCCGGTGTGCGCGGCGGTGGCGCTGGAGAACATCCGCATCCTGCAGGAAGAGAAGATCGTCGAACGCGCCAGGACCGAGATCGCACCCTATCTGGCCCAGCGCTGGGCCGAACTGGGCGAGCACCGGCTGGTCGGGCAGGCACGCATCGCCGGCCTGGTCGGCGCACTGGAGCTGGTGCCGGACAAGCGGCAACGCGGATTCTTCCCGGATCGCGGGTCGGTCGGGGTGATGTGCCGCGACTTCGCCCTCAAGCGCGGCCTGATCCTGCGCGCCACCTGGGACGCGATGCTGCTATCGCCACCGTTGGTGATCACCCGCGAACAGGTCGACGAGTTGTTCGACAAGGCCTGGAAGGCGCTGGACGATACCGCCCAGGCGCTGGGCCGCTGACGGTGGCGGAGACGGACGGCGAACGGGTTCCCAGGCTGGCGACGGGGCGTATCATGTCCGCCATCACCTTTCTGCTTCCAGGAGAAGCCCCATGAAGTTCCGAGCATTGACGATTGCGCTGGCCGTGACCGGTGCCCTGGCGGCCTGTGGGGGCGCCGAGGAAAAGAAAGCGGCCAAGGCGGCCGACGAGAAGGTCGTCAACGTCTACAACTGGTCGGACTACATCGCCGAGGACACCATCCCGAACTTCGAGAAGCAGACCGGGATCAAGGTCACCTACGACGTCTTCGACAGTGACGAGATGGTCGAGACCAAGCTGCTGGCCGGCTCCAGCGGGTACGACGTGGTGGTGCCTTCGCTGAGCTTCCTCGGCCGGCAGATCCAGGCCGGCGTGTTCCTGCCGCTGGACAAGTCGAAGATCCCGAACCTCAAGAACGTCGACCCCAAGCTGCTGGAGCGCATCGCCCTGCAGGATCCGGGCAACCAGTACGCCGTGCCATACCTGTGGGGCACCAGCGGCATCGGCTACAACATCGACAAAGTCAAGGCCGCGTTCGGCAACACCGACGTCACCGGCAGCTGGGACTTGGTGTTCAAGCCGGAAAACCTGTCCAAGCTCAAGGACTGCGGCGTGACCGTGCTGGACACCCCGTCGGAACTGATCCCGATCGCGCTGAACTACCTGGGCGAGGACCCGCACAGCTTCGATCCCAAGGTCATCGACAAGGCCGCCGCACTGCTCAAGGGCATCCGCCCGTACATCCGCAACTTCCATTCCTCGTCCTACATCAACGATCTGGCCAACGGCGACGTGTGCCTGGTGGTGGGCTGGTCGGGTGACGTCATCCAGGCGCGTGACCGCGCCGACGAGGCGGACAACGGCGTGCACATCGGCTATTCGATTCCGAAGGAAGGCGCGCCGCAGTGGTTCGACATGATGGCCATCCCCAAGGACGCCAAGCACGTCGAGAACGCCTATGCCTTCATCAACAACATGCTGGATCCGAAGGTGGCGGCGGCGAACACCAATTTCGTGACCTATCCGAACGCGGTGCCGGCTTCCCGGCCGCAGGTCGAACCGTCGATCGCCAACGATCCGACCATCTATCCGCCGGCGGAGGTCGACGCCAAACTGTTCACCTTCGCGGTGCTGCCGCCGGAAGTGGACCGCCAGTACACCCGGATCTGGACGGAGTTGAAGACGGGCAAGTAACCGGAGCAGGGCCGCCACGCGCGGCCCTGGTCTTTGGGGGGGAGGCCGGGACCCAGGTCCCGGCCGGGAACAGGGCACGCCTCCGGGATGCCTGCAATCGAGATGCAAGAACGCACCACTCATCACTGCCATGCCTGGCGCAACTCTGGAGAGAGCTTGATGAAACTGCGAATCCTGGTCACCGCTGTCCTCCTCTGTACCACCCTGGCCGCCTGCGGGGGCAAGTCCGATACCGACAAGGGCGCGGCCGGCGCCGCCAAGGCCGACGGGGCCAAGGAAGTGAACGTCTACAACTGGTCGGACTACATCGCCGAGGACACCATCCCGAACTTCGAGAAGCAGAGCGGGATCAAGGTCACCTACGATGTGTTCGACAGCAACGAAGTGGTCGAGACCAAATTGCTGGCCGGTTCCAGCGGTTACGACATCGTGGTGCCGACCCTGAACTTCCTCGGCCGGCAGATCCAGGCTGGCGTGTTCATGCCGCTGGACAAGAGCAAGATTCCCAACTACGCCAACCTCGATCCGGACCTGATGAAACGCATCGAGCGGCAGGACCCGGGCAACCGGTACGCCATCCCGTACATGTGGGGCACCACCGGCATCGGCTACAACATCGACAAGGTCAAGGCCGCGTTCGGCAACACCGACATCGCCAACAGCCTGGACATCGTGTTCAAGCCGGAGAACGTGTCCAAGCTGAAGGACTGCGGCGTGACACTGCTGGATACCCCGTCGGAGGTCATCCCGATGGCGCTGAACTACCTGGGCGAGGATCCCAACAGCTTCGACCCCAAGGTCATCGAGAAGGCGGCGGCGCTGCTGAAGTCGGTGCGCCCCTACATCACCAACTTCCATTCCTCGCAGTACATCGACGCGATGGCCAATGGCGACACCTGCCTGGTGGTGGGTTGGTCCGGCGACATCATCCAGGCGCGCGATCGCGCCGAGGAAGCCGGCAACGGGGTCAAGATCGCCTATGCGATCCCGAAGGAGGGCGCGCCGCAGTGGTTCGACATGCTGGCCATTCCCAAGGACGCCAAGCACGTCGACAACGCCTATGCCTTCATCAATTACCTGCTGGATCCGCAGGTGATGGCCAACAATTCCAACTTCATCCATTACCCCAACGCCATTCCCAAGGCCAAGGCGCTGATGGACAAGGCCATCGTCGACGATCCGACCGTGTATCCGCCGCCGGAAGTCGAGGCCAAGCTGTTCACCTTCGCCATCCTGCCGCCGGAAGTGGATCGCCAGTACACCCGGATCTGGACGGAACTGAAGACCGGCAAGTAATCCGCGCGAAGGGGCGGGCGCCGGCGCCCGCTCCGGATCGCCTCCACACCATTTTCCAAAGAAGCCAGGCGCCGCCCGCGCGGCGCCGCACAGGGGAACCCGATGGCGGCTGACAACCCACCTCCCGGCAACGGCAAGGACACCACGAACGCCACCAACGCCAAGGCCGGCGCCGATGCCTACCTGCGCATCGTCGACGTGCGCAAGGAGTTCGACGGTTTCGTCGCCGTGGACGACACCAACCTGACCATCCGCAAGGGTGAGATCTTCGCCCTGCTGGGCGGCTCGGGCAGCGGCAAGTCCACCCTGCTGCGCTGCCTGGCCGGCTTCGAGAAGCCCACGGCCGGGAAAATCTACCTGGACGGGCAACTGCTGAACGATCTGCCGCCCTACGAGCGGCCGCTCAACATGATGTTCCAGTCCTATGCGCTATTCCCCCACATGACCGTGGAGCAGAACATCGCCTTCGGCCTGAAGCAGGACGGCCTGTCCAGGGACGCGATCGGGAAGCGGGTGGAGGAGATGCTGGCGCTGGTGCAACTGGGCAAGCTGGCCAAGCGCAAGCCGCACCAGTTGTCCGGCGGGCAGCAGCAGCGCGTGGCGCTGGCGCGTTCGCTGGCCAAGGGGCCGAAACTGCTGCTGCTGGACGAGCCGATGGGCGCGCTGGACAAGAAGCTGCGCTCGCAGATGCAACTGGAACTGGTCAACATCATCGAGAAGTCCGGGGTGACCTGCGTGATGGTCACCCACGATCAGGAAGAGGCGATGACGATGGCTACCCGCATCGCCCTGATGGACCAGGGCTGGATCCGCCAGGTCGGCACGCCGGACGAAATCTACGAGCAGCCGACCAGCCGTTTCGCCGCCGAGTTCATCGGCTCGGTCAACCTGATCGATGGCGTGATCGAGGAGGACGAATCGGACTACGTCACCATCCGCAGCCCGCAGCTGCCGGTGGTGGTCTACGTGGGTCACGGCATCTCCGGCTTCGAGGGCCAGGAAGTCTCGTTCGCGGTGCGCCCGGAGAAGCTCGGCATCGGCAAGGAGGAACCGGCACAGGAGTACAACAAGGCCAAGGGCGTGATCGAGGACATCGCGTACTTCGGCAGCCATTCGGTCTACCACGTCCGCCTGCCGGGCGGTTACAAGTTCATGGCCAACTTCGCCAACGTGCAGCGCTGGGCCAGCGAGGGCCTGACCTGGAACGACGAGGTCTGGGTGTGGTGGGGCGACAACGACGGCGTGGTGCTGACCTCATGAAGCTCCGGGACCTGCTCAGGAAAGCCACGCCGGGTCCGCGTTGGGCGGTGATCTCGGTTCCCTATCTCTGGCTGCTGCTGTTCTTCGCGATCCCGTTCCTGATCGTGCTGAAGATTTCGTTCTCCAAGCTCGCCATCGCGATGCCGCCGTACACGCCGATCCTGGAGTACGTGGACGAGGCGTTGACCCTCAAGCTCAACCTGGGCAACTACGCGGCGCTGTTCACCGATTCCCAGTACGTGCAGGCCTACCTGAGTTCGATCCAGATCGCGGCCGTCTCCACCTTCTTCGCGCTGCTGATCGGCTATCCCATCGCCTACGTGATCGCGCGCTTGCCGCCATCCACCCGCAACATCGCGATGATGCTGGTGGTGCTGCCGTCCTGGACCTCGTTCCTGATCCGCATCTACGCCTGGATCGGCATCCTCAAGAACAACGGCCTGCTCAACAACCTGCTGATGAAGCTGGGCATCATCAGCGAACCCTTGCAGATCCTGTACACGCCGATGGCCGCCTACATCGGCATCGTCTACGCCTACCTGCCGTTCATGGTGCTGCCGCTCTACACCAACCTGGTCAAGCACGACCAGCGCCTGCTGGAGGCGGCCTACGACCTGGGCGCCAAGCCGTGGAAGGCGTTCTTCACCATCACCCTGCCACTATCGCGCGCGGGCATCATCGCCGGCTGCATGCTGGTGATGATCCCGGCGGTGGGCGAGTTCGTGATTCCCGAACTGCTCGGCGGACCGGACACGCTGATGATCGGCCGGGTGCTGTGGAACGAGTTCTTCAACAACCGCGACTGGCCGGCGGCGTCGGCGGTGGCGATCGTCATGCTGATCCTGCTGATGATCCCGATCCTGATCTTCAACCGGGTGCAGCAGCGCGAGCTGGAAGGGAGGCTGACATGAGCCGCCTGCGCCAACGCAGCCTGACCTGGCTGGTGCTGGGTTTCGGCTTCGCCTTCCTGTACCTGCCGATCCTGATCCTGATGGTGTACTCGTTCAACGAGTCGCGCCTGGCCACGGTATGGTCCGGTTTCTCGGTGAAGTGGTACGGCGAACTGTTCCGCGACGCGCAGATGCTGGAAGCGGCGTGGATCAGCCTGAAGATCGCGTTCTGGACCGCCAGCGCGGCGGTGGTGCTGGGCACGCTGGCGGCACTGGTGATGACCCGGATGCGCCGGTTCCATGGCAAGACCGTGTTCGGCGCGCTGATCACTGCGCCGCTGGTGATGCCGGAAGTGATCATCGGCCTGTCGATCCTGCTGATGCTGGTCTCGATGGGCCAACTGCTGGGCCTGCCGTCCAAGGGCGTGATCGCGATCTGGATTGCCCACGTCACCCTGACCGTCTCGTTCGTCACCGTGGTCATTTCCTCGCGCCTGTCGGAACTGGACAAGTCGCTGGAAGAGGCAGCGATGGACCTGGGCGCCAACCGGCTGAAGGTGTTCTTCCTGATCACCCTGCCGATCATCATGCCGGCGCTGGTGTCCGGCTGGCTGCTCGCCTTCACCCTGTCGCTGGACGACGTGGTGATCGCCAGTTTCGTCGCCGGCCCCAGTTCGACCACCCTGCCGATGAAGGTGTTTTCCTCGGTGCGGCTGGGCCTGAGTCCGAAGATCAACGCCCTGGCCACGCTGATGATCGCGATCGTCTCGCTGGCCGCGCTGGTCGGCTGGTGGCTGATGTACCGCGAGGAAAAGCGCCGCCAGCGCGACATGCAGCTGGCGCTGCAGGAGAACGGCTGACCGGGCCCACCCGGCGCTAACGCGGCGGGCGCCAGAATGGACGCCTGCACGCGCATCACGAGATCGCCATGAAAGTAGATACCGTCAATCCCGCGACCGGCCAGGTCGAACATTCCCAGACCTTGATGGACGCCGCCGCGGTCGAGTCCGTGCTGGCGGCCTCGCAGCCGGCGTTCCGCGCCTGGTCGGCGCGTCCACTGGGCGAACGCGGCGAACTGCTGCGGCGGGTAGGCGCCGGGCTGCGCCGCCGTCGCGACGACATCCAGCGGATCATGACCGCCGAGATGGGCAAGCTGCGCCGGGAAGCCCTGGCCGAGGTGGACAAGTGCGCCGGCGCCTGCGAGTACTACGCCGACCACGCCGGCGACTACCTGAAGGACGAACCGATCGCCACCGACGGCCGCCGCAGCTACGTGCGCTACGAGCCGATTGGCTGCGTGTTCGCGGTGATGCCCTGGAACTTCCCGATCTGGCAGGTGTTCCGCTTCCTCGCGCCGGCGCTGATGGCCGGCAACGTCGCCGTGCTCAAGCATGCCGCCAACGTGCCGCGTTGCGCCGACGTCATCGCCGAGGTGCTGCGCGACGCCGGGATTCCGGCCGGGGTGTTCGGCGTGCTGCATATCGACAACGACCAGGCCGCCGAGGTCATCCGGGATCCGCGCATCGCCGCGGTCACCCTCACCGGCAGCGAACGCGCTGGCCGTTCGGTGGCCGGCAACGCCGGCCAGCAGCTCAAGAAGTGCGTGATGGAACTGGGCGGCAGCGACGCCTTCGTGGTGCTGGAGGATGCGGACCTGGACAAGACCGTGGCCGGCGCGATCGCCTCGCGCTATGGCAACGCGGGACAGACCTGCATCGCCGCCAAGCGTTTCATCGTGGTCGAGGCGATCGCCGACCGGTTCGTGCAGCGCTTCGCCGAGGCGGCCGCCGGATTGAAGCTCGGCGACCCCGCGGACGATGCGACCACGCTGGCGCCCATGGCGCGACGGGATCTGCGCGACGAACTGCACCGGCAGGTGCAGGCCAGCGTCGCCCGGGGCGCGCGGCCGCTGCTGGGCTGCGAACCGGACGCTTCGCACGCGGGTTATCCGGCGTCGATCCTGGACAACGTCGCGCCCGGCATGCCGGCCTACAGCGAGGAGCTGTTCGGTCCGGTCGCCAGCATCCTGCGCGTGCGCGACGAGGCCGAGGCGATCCGGGTCGCCAACGACACCAGTTTCGGCCTGGGCGGCAGTGTATGGAGCGGCAATCCCGAGCGCGGTGATCGGGTCGCCCGGCAGTTGCAGGTGGGTGCCGCGTTCGTCAACGCGATCGTGCGCAGCGACGTGCGCCTGCCGTTCGGCGGCACCAAACGTTCGGGCTTCGGCCGCGAGCTGGCCGAACATGGCATCCACGAGTTCATGAACATCAAGTCGGTCTACATCGCCTGAGTCCGGGCGCGGGTATCCGCCGGCCGTGGTTCCCATGGAGCCATGGCTGGAACAGATGGTTACGGGCGCCGCCATTCCGAAAGCGGCGCCGCGCTGCCATCTTCCGGGCATTGCCCAGGAGGTTGCCATGAACACACCCGTCGATATCCAACCCGCCCGCGTCATCCGCAAGGTGCGTGGCCGCGCCACGTCCGACGGCGCCGGCGTCAAGCTGACCCGCGTGATCGGCGGCCCGGACCTGCCGGATCTGGATCCGTTCCTGCTGCTGGACGAGTTCGGCACCGATCGCGCCGAGGACTACATCGCCGGTTTCCCCGAGCATCCGCATCGTGGCTTCGAGACCGTCACCTACATGCTCGACGGCCGCATGCGCCATCGCGACAACCACGGCAACGAAGGCCTGCTGACACCGGGTTCGGTGCAGTGGATGACCGCCGGTCGCGGCCTGGTGCATTCGGAAATGCCGGAGCAGGAATCCGGGCGCATGCGCGGCTTCCAGCTGTGGGTGAACCTGCCGGCACGCGACAAGATGACCGAGCCCAAATACCAGGAATTCGCCCCGGAACGCATTCCCGTCGCCTCGCCCGCAGTGGGCGTGGGCATCAAGGTGATCGCCGGCCAGGTCGGTGAGGTAACCGGCCCGATTTCCCAACCGGCCACCGATCCGGTCTACCTCGACATCGCGCTGGATGCGGGCAAGGCGTGGGACTACGTGCTGCCGGAAGGCCACAACGCCTTCATCTATGCCTTCGAGGGTGCGCTGACCGTCGGCGAAGGAGAGGACGCGCGTGCGCTGGAGACCCATGAGCTGGCCGTGCTGGGCGGCGGCAACCGCCTGGTGCTGCGCGCCGGCAGCCAGCCGGTCCGCGCCATCCTGGTCGCCGGGCGTCCGTTGCGCGAGCCGGTGGTGCGGCACGGCCCCTTCGTGATGAACAGCAAGCAGGAAATCATCCAGGCCTTCGTCGATTTCCAGGAAGGGCGGTTCTGAACCATCCGTACGCCCCCTTTGTAGGAGCGACGTCAGTCGCGACCATCCGCGACCGGTACGACGCCTCATTTGCCCTTGGACATCCACCGATACGGTCGCGACTGACGTCGCTCCTACGGGGAAGCGGCAGGAACAAAAAAGCCGGGCAATGCCCGGCTTTTTCGCGAACGCACGCGGCGAGGTCAATCCTTGCCAATCGCCTTGTAGATCACCCCGCCCAGCAGGCCGCCGAGGATCGGCGCCAGCCAGAACAGCCACAGCTGGCTGAGCGCGGTCGGGCCGGCGAACAGCGCCACGGCGGTGGAGCGGGCCGGATTCACCGACGTGTTGGTCACCGGGATGCTGATCAGGTGGATCAGGGTGAGCGCCAGGCCAATCGCGATCGGCGCGAACCCGGCCGGCGCGCGGCCATGGGTGGAACCCATGATGACGATCAGGAAGAACGCGGTCAGCACGACTTCGGCCAGGAACGCCGCCGCCACCGAATAGCCACCCGGCGACATCGCCCCGTAGCCATTGCTGGCGAACGCGCCGGCCGCGTTGGGATCGATGGCGAAACCGCTGGCGCCACTGGCGATCTGCAACAGGATGAAGCCCGCCGCGGCACCGCCCAGCACCTGGGCGACGATATAGGGCACCAGTTCCTTGATGGAGAAACGCCCGCCGGCCCACAGGCCGAAACTCACCGCCGGATTGAAATGACCACCGGAAATGTGGCCGAACGCGTAGGCGCCGGTCAGCACGGTCAGGCCGAAGGCCAGGGCCACGCCGAGAAAGCCGAGACCCAATGGATTGGCGTCACCGCCGAACTTGGCCGCCAGCACTGCGCTGCCGCAGCCGCCCAGCACCAGCCAGAAAGTACCCAGGAATTCCGCCGCGAGTTTCTTTCCAAGACTCATCTGTAATCCCCCAAGGAATGGATGGAACCGTCGTCCGACGGGCCGCACGCGGGGCGAGAATTGCCCGGGTGCGGCACAAGTATGCCTTGGGTGACTCAAAAAAGTGTGACAACCATCACTCTTGATTAATGATCGGGCAAGGGAATGAACTCGGTCTCGCCCGCGATCCGGCCGAACCGCCCTTCGCGCCAATCGTCCTTGGCCTGCTCGATCCGCGCCTTGGAACTGGAGACGAAGTTCCACCACATGTGCCGGTGCGCATCCAGCGGTTCGCCCCCCAGCAGCAGGGCCCTCACCGGGGTTTTCGCGCGCAGCACCGGGCGGGTGCCTGGATCCAGCAGCACCAGGTGCTTGTCGGGAATGTCGGCGCCGTCGAGTTGCGCATCGCCTTCCAGGATGTACAGCGCACGCTCCACGTGACCGCCGTCGATCGCGTGCTCGGCGTCCGGCTCCAGATCCAGCGCCACGTTGAAGGTGTCGGCGAACACCCGCACCGGCGACTCTTCACCATAGGCGCGGCCGGCGATCACCCGCAGCCAGGTGCCGTCATGGCGCCGCTGGGGCAGGGTGTCGGCCTTGTGGTGGTGGAACTCCGGCGCGACTTCCTCGTACGCCTTCGGCAGCGCCACCCAGGTCTGCATGCCATGCAGCGGGTGCGGATGCGCGCGCACGTCGGCGGGCGTGCGCTCGGAATGGGCGATGCCGCGGCCGGCGGTCATCCAGTTGACGTCGCCGGGCAGGATGACCTGCTCCGAGCCCAGCGTGTCCTTGTGGTTGATCGCGCCGCTCCACAGGAAGGTCACCGTGGCCAGGCCGATGTGCGGATGCGGACGCACGTCCACGCCACGGCCCTCGTCGAAGGTCGCCGGCCCCATATGATCGACGAACACGAACGGACCGACGCTGCGCGCCTGCAGGCTCGGCACCGCGCGGCGGACCTGGAATCCGCCCAGGTCATGGGTACGAGGGGAAATGATGGTGGTCATGGCGTCCTCCGGGTGGCTGCGCGCAGCATGGCACAGACCCGCGGGATGGAGCGGGACGTTGTTGCAACGGTTCGTCATGCGGCATGGATGATCCTGTTCCCATGTGGCCCGTACCGACCTATGCTGGCACACCGGCGGCGGGGGACCGTCGGTTTGGAAGGAACCACCACTCGGGGAGTGAGCAATGAAGGGAAAGAACCTGCCTGGCATGCTGGCGGTTGCCTGCATCGTGTTGTCCGGCTGCACGTCCGTACAGGTCAAGCGTGCCGATCCTGCCTCCGGGATGCGGCACCTGTGCATCCAGGACAATCCGCGCGTAACCGTACCCGGATTCGTCGAGGTGCTGCGTGACGGGATTGAGCGCAATGGACTTTCCTCGGAAATGTACGAGGGACAGAAGCCGGTGCATTGCGAATTCGTCCTCACCTATACCGCGCTGCGATCCTGGGATCTCGGCACCTATCTCTCCCATGCCGAACTGCGCATCGAACGCAATGGACGCCAGCTTGCGTCGGCGCAATATCATCTGCGTGGCAAGGGCGGGTTCTCGCTGACCAAGTGGCAGGGAGTGGAAACCAAGATGAATCCCGTCATCGACGAGCTGTTTGCTGACTACCGGAACGGCGCATCGACGGTGGCGGCCCGGCCAGCCCAACCGGCGAATGTTTCCGTCGACATGGCGGCGCCCTCGGCGGTGCTCGATGAGCAACCGGAGCGGCCGGCGGCGACGAAGGAGCCGACTGCCAGCACGTCCGGGGATGTCCCGGAGAGCGGATTTCCCTATACGGGCGACCCGACGCCGGCCGCCAGGGCGATGGCACAGGCACGCAACTGCGCGACGGGATTCCAGTTGCTCGGCAACGAGGTGGGACGAAACCTGTATACGGCTTCCTGCTGGGGCAACAAGAAGCTGGTGATCATCTGCGAGCAGGGGAATTGTCGCGAGGCGCGCTGAGGTCAACGAACCTCGCCGCGCCGCGAGGCGAGCCGATCGGCCAGGCGGGTGGGTTCGGGCAGGCGATAGCCGCGCAGGCAGTGCAGGGTCCAGTCGATGGCGCCGGCCATCGAGACCCGGTGTCCGGGCGAGACGATCAGGGGCAGGCAGCGCGCCTTGCTGCGCAGTGCCCAGCCGATCTGCTGGCCCTTGTCGATCAGCGGGGTGCGATCCCCGGGTTGCTCGCCGGGCGCATCGAAACGGCCGCATAGCGGTTTCTTCGCCACGCCGATGCTGGGCAAGCCGGTGGCCACGCCGAAATGTGCGGCGATGCCCAGCCGGCGCGGATGGGCGATGCCCTGGCCGTCGACCATCACCAGATCCGGCGCCTGCCGCAACAGCGCCAGCGCGGCCAGCAGGGCGGGCAGTTCGCGGAAGCTGAGCAGGCCGGGCACGTAGGGCATCGAGGTCGGCACGCGGGCGACGTGGGTTTCCAGCGGCGTCATCTCCCGAGCATCCAGCAGCACGACCGCCGCGCGGGTGATCCGGCCCTCGTCCTCGAAGCCGACATCGAAACCGGCCAGGTGGCGCGGCGGGTCGAAATCATCCTGGAGCCGGACCTGCCGGGCCAGTTCCGCCTGCAGCTGGCGCGCACCCCGGACGCTGCCGTCCCAGGCGCCGAACACCGATGTGGACTCATTCATCGGGTCAGGTTAGCCGAACCTGCCGGACGGACATGTGCACGAGCGGATACGCGTTCAGTAGCGGCTGATGTCCACGTGGGCGCGGCCATCGGCGTCGAAACGGATGCGGGTCACGCGGTCGTATTCGGTTTCCGGCATCGGCGCGGCGGCCTGTCCGGACAAGGCCGCCACCAGATCCGGCACGGTATTGCTGTGGCCGACGATCACCACGGTGCCGTGATCATGATCGCGGCGCCAGCGTGCGGCGCTCTCGGTGGCGGGGCCGCGCGAGAAATACGCCGACACCGCAACATGATGGGCGTCCGCGGTGGGCTGGCCGGTTTCGCGGGTGCGCCTGAACTCGGTGGCATAGACCGCGACCACCGGCGCGTCGGCCAGCAAGCCGGCCAGCCGCTGCGCGCGTTGCCGGCCGGTTTCGGTCAGGCGGGGATCCTCGGGATCGTCGGTCGCCTTCTCGGCATGCCTGACCACCACGAAGGTCAATGCCTCCGCGTCCTGGCCCGCGCGCGGCGTCGCGCAGCCGGCCAGCAGGATCACCGCGGCGAGCAGGAGGAAGGACAGGCGGGTCATCGATTGCATCGGGGTGGCCTCCGGAAGACGGCGCAGGATACCGCAGGCATCCTCACCGGGCCGCACGGCCCGCCGGCTAGAATCGGGCCCTGCCTCCACGGAAAACACGCATGGCACGCAAGTTCCGCCTGCTGGGCCTGATCCTGCTGACGCTGGTCATCGCCAGCCTGGTCTCGCTCTACAGCTACGGCCGTTTCGCCGCGCGCGTGCAGGGGCCGCCCTCGCACGCACTGGCGATTGCCGCGGATGCCACCGCGCTGGATCGCGCGATCGGTCCGTTGACCGACGCCCACCCGCGGCGCAGTGGCCTGGGCCTGGTGTCCGACAACCTGGACGCTTTCGCGATCCGCGCGCTGACCGCGCAGGCAGCCGGGCGCAGCCTGGATCTGCAGTACTACATCTGGCACGACGACCTGACCGGGCAACTGCTGGATCGGGAACTGCTGCGGGCGGCCGACCGCGGGGTGCGCGTGCGCCTGCTGCTGGACGACATGAATGCGCATGGCCGCGACTCCCTGCTGGTGGCGCTGGACCAGCATCCGAACATCGAAGTGCGGATGTTCAACCCATCGCGCAACCGCGCCGGTTTCCTCGGCCGCGGCATGGAGATGCTGCTGCGTGGCGTCAGCCTGAACCGGCGCATGCACAACAAGGCCTGGATTGCCGATGGCCGCATCGCGGTGGTGGGCGGGCGCAACATCGGCGACGAATATTTCGACGCCGCCACCGACACCAATTTCCTCGATCTCGATGCCGCCCTGCTGGGGCCGGCGGTGCAGCAGACCGAGGCGATCTTCGATGCCTTCTGGAACAGCGGTTCGGTGATTCCGCTGCGCGCGCTGGCACGCGAGGACCGGAACGCGCTGGCCGAACTGCGCGCGGAGGTGGACAAGGCGCAGCGATCGCGCCGCGCGGCGCCCTACCTGAAGCGGGTGGAGCGCGCTCCCGGCGTGCGCGCCTTCGTCGAGGGGCAGATGCCGCTGCACTGGCCCGAGGTGACGCGGGTCCAGTCGGATCCGCCGGCCAAGGGCGCAGGTGACGGCAGCGACGGTTGGTTGATCCACCAGCTGGTACCGGCCATTTCCCGCGCGCGCGAGCGGGTCTGGCTGATTTCGCCGTATTTCGTGCCTGGGCGCGATGGCGTGGACTGGCTGCGTGGACTGCGCCGGCGCGGCGTCGAAGTCGGCGTGCTGACCAATTCGCTGGCGGCCACCGACGTGACCGCCGTGCACAGCGGTTATGCGCCGTACCGGGTGCCGCTGTTGCGCGAAGGAGTGCAGTTGCACGAATTGATGCCGCGCGGCGCACCCGAGGACAGCAGCCTGTTCGGCTCCAGCGGCGCCAGCCTGCATACCAAGGCATTCGTCGTCGACGACACCTCGGGGTTCGTCGGCTCGTTCAACCTGGATCCGCGCTCGGTCAGCCTCAACACCGAGATGGGCGTGTTCTTCGAGGATGCCGGCACCGCCGCCGAACTGGCCCGGCGCTACCGCGACAAGGCCGCGCCCGCGCACAGCTACCGGCTGCGGCTGGCCGACGGCGAACTGCGCTGGGACGATGGTTCGGTGACCCCGCCACGGGTGTGGGACCACGAGCCGGGCGTGGGCCTGTGGCGTCGCGGCACGGTCAAGGTGCTGGAGTGGCTGCCGATTGAATCGCAGTTGTAAGGGTTCCAGCGGTAGGAGCGACGTGAGTCGCGACCGTTTCCATCCACGACCTGAAAAGCGGTCGCGACTCATGTCGCTCCTACGGGGCATTGCGATGGTCAGGATGCCTGCAGCGTGGTCAGCAACCCCTTCGCCGCGTTGAAACGGTCCGCGGCCTCGGGCAGCGGCACTTTCACCCGCAGCTTGTCGGGGCCGTCCATCGCATAGAGCCTGGGCTGCTTCTGGATCAACTGGATGACCGCCATCGGATCGATGTTCGGCCTGGTCTCGAACACGATGCGGCCGCCGGCTTCGCCCAGGTCCAGCTTGCGGATGCCCAGCGCGGTGGCGTCGAGCTTCAGTTCGGCGGTGGCGAACAGGTACTTGACCGGGTCCGGCAGCAGGCCGAAGCGATCGACCATCTCCACCTGCAGGTCACGCAACTCGTCGCGATCGCGCGCGCTGCTGATGCGCTTGTACAGGGTCAGGCGGGT
>NZ_JANJUE010000271.1 GCF_024710765.1 Pseudoxanthomonas sp. | reverse complement strand
GCACGTGGATCGCCCACCACCAGCCCGGCGAACACCGCACGCAGGCGTTCGAGCAGTTGCTCGCGCACCGCGGCGTGCACGAACAGCCGGCGCGTGCTGGTGCAGCGCTGCCCGGCGGTGCCGACCGCGCCGAACACGATCGCGCGCAGCGCAAGCTCGAGGTCGGCGCTCGGCGCCACGATCACCGCGTTGTTGCCGCCGAGCTCGAGCAGGCTGCGCCCGAGCCTCTGCGCCACCCGCGGCGCCAGCGCCCGCCCCATCGCGCAGCTGCCGGTGGCCGAGAGCAGCGCGACGCGGCGGTCGTCGGCGAGCTGCGCGGCGCGCTCGGCGCCGCCCACGATCACCGCCGACAGCCCGCGCGGCACCTCCTCCATGCCCGCCGCGGCCTGTTCGAGCAGGCGCTGGCAGGCGAGCGCGCACAGCGGCGTGCGCTCGGAGGGCTTCCACAGCAGGCTGTCGCCGCACACCAGCGCGATCGCCGCATTCCACGCCCACACCGCGACCGGGAAGTTGAAGGCGGTTACGACGGCCACCGGCCCGAGCGGATGCCAGCTCTCGCGCAGCGCGTGGCCGGGGCGCTCGGAGGCGATGGTGAGCCCGTGCAACTGGCGCGACAGGCCGACCGCGAAGTCGCAGATGTCGATCATCTCCTGCACCTCGCCTTCGCCCTCGCTGCGGATCTTGCCGCACTCGATGGTGACCAGCTCGGCGAGCAGGGCCTTGTGCTCGCGCAGCGCCTGCGCGAAGCGGCGCACCAGCTCGCCGCGGCGCGGCGCCGGGAAGCGGCGCCAGGCCTAGAAGGCGGCCAAGCTGCAGGCGATCGCGGCGGCGGTGGCGGCGGCGTCCTGCGGCGCAAGGCGCACGAGCAGGCTGCCGTCGATCGGGCTGTGCACCGCGAGCGCGCCCTCGCGCAGGCGGGTGGCCTCCAGGCCCAGTGGCAGGAAGCGGGCGTTGCTCAGCATGACGAGTTCCTCCGGGTGTTCACACGCCGGGCGCCGGCCCGGCGAGCACGCCGCTGGCGGCGCAGCGCACCTCCTCGCTGTCGGTCAGGAAGTGGCGGCCGAAGCGGTTGGTGACGAAATCGCAGAACTCGACGTCCTCCTGGCGCACGAAGCCCGCCTGCGGCAGCCGGCCGGCGGCGAGCAGGTCGAGCACCGCGCACAGCGCGCTCGCGGTGGTGAGCTGGATCGCGCTGCGCAGGCGGCCGTTGACCTCCCCGGCGTAGAGCTTGCGCGCGAAGGTCTCCTGCATCAGCAGGCCCTCGCGGCGGCCGCTGACGGTGACGAAGACCAGCACCACGTCCTGCATGGTCACCGGGATCGCCGACTCCAGGATGTCCTTGAGCAGCGCGCGCCGCTCGCCCAGGCGCAG
>NZ_JANJUE010000078.1 GCF_024710765.1 Pseudoxanthomonas sp. | reverse complement strand
GGGATACTAGAGTCTAACTCGCGAACCGGACCTTGGTATGGTCGTGCTCTACCAACTGAGCTATTCCCGCGTGGTGTAGTTGGTAATTTTACCGGTATCCCGAGAACTGTCAACTGCTTTTTTCTCGTCGGCCCGCAGAATCGGCCATGCCGCGTGCAGGTACTGGAAACCGGACCAGAGCGTAAGTATAGCCGCGATCGCGAGCAGCCAGTCGCCGATCCTGAAAATCCATTCACCCAGCCAGATGTCCGCCCGATCCACCGGCCCCGGGGTCGCCGCGTACAGCAGGCAGCCCAACGCCACCATCTGCACGATGGTCTTGATTTTGCCGATGGTGGCCACCTTGACCCGGGCGCGCTGGCCGAGTTCGGCCATCCACTCGCGCAGCGCCGACACCGCGATTTCACGCCCGACGATCACCGCCGCCCAGATGGCCATCCACATGGTCGGGTTGTCCTGCACGATCAGGAACAGCGACACCGCCACCATCAGCTTGTCCGCCACCGGATCCAGGAACGCGCCGAACGCCGAATACAGGTGGTAGCGCCGCGCGATCCAGCCATCCAGCCAGTCGGTGACCGCCGCCAGGATGAAGATGAAGGCCGCCGCGAAATTGGTCCATTTGTGCGGCAGGTAGAACACCATCACCAGCACCGGGATCAGCACGATCCGCAACAGGGTGAGCCAGGTGGGGATAGTCAACTTCATTGCTTCTCTACTCGTTTCCCGCAATCGGCGCCGGCAACCCGTGCAGGTTAGCGTAGATCCGCTCGGCGAGCGCGGCGTTGATGCCTTCGACGCGGGCAATCTCGTCCGCGCCCGCGGCCTTGAGCCCGGCCAGGCCGCCGAAATGCTTGAGCAGGCTGGCGCGACGGCGTGGGCCGATGCCCGGGATGTCCTCCAGCTTGCTGGTCATCCGCGCCTTCTGCCGCTTGCCGCGGTGGCCGGTGATGGCGAACCGGTGCGCCTCGTCGCGGACCTGCTGGATCAGTTGCAGGGCCGGCGACGCCGCTCCTGGCCGGACCTCGCGGCCGTCGGCCAGGACCAGGGTTTCGTGGCCGGGCCGGCGTTCCTCGCCCTTGGCCACGCCCACCAGCACCACGCTGTCCACGCCCAGATCGGCCAGCACGCCCCGTGCCTGCGCCAACTGGCCGGCGCCACCGTCGATCAACAGCACGTCCGGCAGCACGCCCCCCTCCTCCACCGCGCGCCGGAACCGGCGCTCGATGGCCTGGTGCATGGCGGCGTAGTCGTCACCGGGCTCGATGCCGGGGATGTTGAAGCGCCGGTATTGCGCGCGGACCGGCCCGTTGGCGTCGAACACCACGCAGGACGCCACGGTGGCCTCGCCCATGGTGTGGCTGATGTCGAAACATTCGATGCGCTGGGCCGGTTCGGCCAGTCCCAGCAGTCCCTGCAGCGCTTCGCTGCGTGCGGTCTGCGCGCCCCGGCTGGTGAGTTCGGTGACCAGCGCGATCTCGGCGTTGCGCCGCGCCAGGTCCAGATAGCCGGCGCGTTCGCTGCGCACGTTCCACTTGAGCTGGACCTTGCGCCCCGCCGATGTGCTGAGCGCGGTCTCGATGAGTTCGGCGTCGGGGATTTCCCTGTCCAGGATGATTTCCTGCGGCGGGGTCTGTTCGCCGTAGTACTGCGAAACGAAGGCGGCCAGCACCTCCTCCGCGCTCTCCTCGCCGTTGGTGCGCGGGAAGAAGGTGCGCGTCCCGAGATTGCGGCCGTCGCGGAACGCCAGCAGCAGGACACAGGCCGAACTGCCACGCATCGCGCAGGCGAGCACGTCCAGGTCGGCGGCGTGCCCATCCACGTATTGGCGCGCCTGCAGGCTGCGGATGGAGCCGATCAGATCCCGTAGGCGCGCGGCCTCCTCGAACTCCAGCCGTTCGCTGGCGCTCTCCATCGCCCGGCTGAGCTCTCCGGTGAGCTCGTCGCTTCGGCCGTCCAGGAACAGGCCCGCCTGTCGCACCGATTCGGCATAGCTGTCCGGTTCCACCAGGCCAACGCAGGGCGCGCTGCAACGGCCGATCTGGTACTGCAGGCACGGGCGCGAGCGATTGCGGAAGACGCTGTCCTCGCAGTTGCGGATCTTGAACAGCTTCTGCATCAGGTTCAGCGTTTCGCGCACCGCGCCGGCGCTGGGGTACGGACCGAAGTAGCGGCCCGGAACCGCCCGCGGCCCGCGATGGAATCCGATCCGCGGCCAGCCTTCCTGGGTCAGCAGGACATAGGGATAGCTCTTGTCGTCGCGCAGCAGCACGTTGTAGCGCGGTGCGAGCGACTTGATCAGCTGGTTTTCCAGCAGCAGCGCCTCGGCCTCGGTGCGGGTGACGGTGACGTCCATCCGCGCCACCTGCGACAGCATCGACAGGATGCGTGGCGTCTTCGGCGTGTTGCTGAAGTAACTGGACACGCGCTTGCGCAGCGCGCCGGCCTTGCCGACATACAGCAGGCTGTCGTCGGCGGCGTACATGCGGTAGACGCCGGGCGCCAGGCTCAAGCCCGCCGCGAACGCCTTGCCATCGAAATCCGGGGACTTGCGACCGCTCATTCGTCGATCGGCACGTGGCTCAATTCGCCGCTGGCGATGTCGTAGCGCAGCACGGCGTGCGCGTCGGTTTCGGCGATCCAGACCGTGCCTTCCGACAGCGCCAGGCCGGTCGGCCCGTGCAGGGGCCGCGGCAAGGCCACGCTGCTGAGTTCGCCGCCCCCCAGCCGCAGCGTGCGCAGGCTGCTGTTGCCGCTGTCGGCAATCCACATCAGCGGTGCGTCGGTGCTGATGGCGATGCCCTGCGGATGCTGGAGGCGCGCGGCCTCGCGTGGCCCGTCCTCGGTCCCGAACACCCAGGGTCCCTGCCCGACCAGCGTCTGCACGATGCCGGTGCGCAATTGCAGGGAGCGGATCGCGGACCCCAGCGCGTCGCAGACATATAGCGTCTGGTGCACCGCCGCCAGCGCGGCCGGCTGGGCGAACGCCGCCATCGGACCACTGCCGTCGCGTACTTCCAGTTGCCCCGAACCGGCGCGCGCGCGCAGTTCGCGGGTGGCCAGGTCATAACTCCAGATGCGATTGTCGCCGCCCATGGCGATGTGGATCTGGTTGTTGCTGGTCGCCAGCGCGAGCGGCTGGTTGAGCGGCACGCCACGCGCCTGGCCGACCACGCCTTCCACCGGCTCGCCCGCGCGGCCATTGCCGCACAGGGTATCGACCGCGCCGGTCGCCAAGTGGATCCTGCGCAACGCGTGATTGCCGGTGTCGGCCACATACAGCGATTCGCGCAACGCCACCAGGCCATGCGGATTGCGGAACGCGGCGTGGGTATGATCGCCATCGATGAGATCGGCGGCCGCCAGCCCGAACTGGCGCAGCACCCGGCCCGAGTGGGTGCATTCGAGAATGCGGTGATGGCCGCTGTCGGCCACGAACAGGCGATCCGGCGTGGCTGCAAGACCGGTCGGGAACCGCAAGGCCAGGCGCGGCTCGGGATGACTCTCGCGCGGACCGCGGAGATCGTCATCGGTGGGCCGGGCCAGCGTTTCACAGAGCGCGGATACCGAACGCTCCAGTTCGGTGCCGTTGTCGGCGCCGACCAGGCGATGGCGGATGACGCCTTCCCCATCGATCAGCAGCACGGTCGGCCAGGCCTCGATGCCGAACGCCTGCCAGGCCGCCCAGTTGGCGTCGTGCGCGATAGGGAAACCGATCCCGTGCCGGCGCAGCCGCTTGAGCGCGGTCTGCGGATCGCGCTCGCTGTCGAAGCGCGGCACGTTGACCACCAGGGTCTGGAGGCGGCCCAGGTGGCGGGCCTGCAGCGCCGCCAGTTCGTTCAGGCGCTGCCCGCACCAGGCCGAGGCCGCGTTGACGAAGGCCAGCGCCACGATCCGGCCGCGCTGTTCCAGCAGCGATCCGGAGGGCGCGTTGAGCCAGGGCAGTCCCTGGGGAAGTTCGGGGGCGGTCGTCGCATTCATGGTTCGCCCCGATTATGCCGTAGTCCTATCCCGAGGACAGGCGCCGGACCGCCGCCCGTGCCGCCGAATCGACCAGTTGCCAGACCCGGTCGAAATCACGGGGGCCGCCGGTATAGGGATCCGGCACGCTGCCGCCGGCCTCGACGCCGCTCCACTCCAGCAGCAGTTCCACCTTGTGCGCCATCTCGGCGGGCGCGAATCGCCGCACGTCGCGCAGGTTCTGCCCGTCCGCGCACAGCAGCCAATCGAAATTGTCGAAGTCCTCCGGCCGCAACTGGCGCGCGCGCAGGCCGGAAATATCCACGCCGTACTGGCGCGCGCAGGCGATTGCCCGGTGGTCCGGCGGTTCGCCCAGGTGCCAATGGCCGGTGCCGGCCGAATCCACTTCCACCCGACCCGCCAGCGGCGAGGCGGCGAGGTGATGGCGCAACGCGCCCTCGGCCATCGGCGAGCGGCAGATATTGCCCAGGCAGATCACCAGCAGCCTCATGCCCCGCACGCCCAGTGCTGTTCGGCGCGGGCCAGGTCCTCGGGCGTGTCCACGCCCGGCGGGAACGGTTCCGGGGTCAGTGCCACCGCGATGCGGTGCCCGGCTTCCAGCACCCGCAACTGCTCGAGCGATTCGATCTGCTCCAGTTGCCCGGGCGGCAGGCGGGTGAAGCGCCGCAGGAAGCCCGCGCGATACGCGTAGATACCGATGTGGCGCAGCCAGGAGCCGGGCGGAAGCGTTTCGCGCTCCCGGGCGAAGGCATCGCGGTGCCAGGGAATCGGCGCGCGACTGAAGTACAGCGCGTCGCCGCTTTCCGCGCGCACCAGTTTGACGGTATTGGGATCGAACAGGGCCTCGGCCGTCTCGACCGGTGTGGCCAGGGTCGCCATCTCGGCGCCGCTGTCGACCAGCGTCCGCGCGACCGTCCGGATCCCGGCCACCGGCGCGAACGGCTCGTCGCCCTGCAGGTTGACCACCACCGCGTCATCCGGCCAGCCGGCGATATCGGCGCATTCGGCGAGACGGTCGCTGCCCGAGGCATGGGTCGGCCGGGTCATCGCCACCCGCACCGCGGTGCCGTGCAGGGCCTCGCGAATACGCTCGTCGTCGGTGGCGACCCAGACCTCGTCCGCACCGGCGGCCAGCGCGCGGCGGGCCACGTGCAGCACCAGCGGGTCGCCGCCAATCAGGCGCAGCGGTTTTCCGGGCAGCCGTGAAGCGGCGTAGCGGGCTGGGATGGCCACGATGAATCCTGTCGTCATGTCGCCCGTCGTCATGGGTTAGGAGATTCGGTCCTGGGCAGACGGTCCAGCAAGGCCACCCAGAAAGCCTCCGGCAGCCGCGCCGACACCGGCACGCTGAAATACCAGTCCTTGGCGAAGGCGGCGCATTTCACCGCATCCTTCTCCGTCATCAATACCGGCAATTCACTGCCGAAGGCGAAGTCTTCGCCCCGGTAGGCATGATGATCATCGAAGGCATGCGGCACCACGCCGATGCCCAGGCCACGCAGGTTGTCGAAGAAGCGTTGCGGATGCCCGATGCCGGCGACCGCATGCACGCGCTGGCCGGCGAACGAGGCCAGCGGACGCGGACGGCCGCCACGCAGCGGCTGCGCCGCATCGGTGTGAAGCCGCATCGGCCATTCGCCGAACGCCGGCTCGCCGCCATTGAGCACGCGGAAATCGCAGGCCGCACCGCGCTCGATCGGCTCGCGCAAAGGGCCGGCCGGCAGCAGCCGGCCATTGCCGTAACGCCGCTGCCCGTCGATGACCTCGATCTCGATGTCCCGCCGCAGGCGGTAATGCTGCAAGCCGTCGTCGCACACCACGACATCGCAGCCCGCCGCGATCAGCGCACGGCCGGCGGCGACCCGATCCCGATCCACCCGCACCGGCACGCCGGTCCGGCGCGCGATCAGCACGGGCTCGTCACCACCCCGATCCGGTGGCGTGGCCGCCTCCACCCACAGGGGCTGCTCCTCGTTGGCGCGCCCGTACCCCCGGCTGGCCACGCCCGGCTTGAATCCGGCTTCGCGCAGGCGCTGCACCAGGCCGATGGTGAGGGGGGTCTTGCCGGTGCCGCCGACGGTGACGTTGCCGACCACGATGACCGGCACGGCCAGTCGTTGCCGGCGCAGCACGCCCCAACGGTACAGCCGCGCGCGCAGGCCGATCAGCCCCCCGTAGATCGCCGCCAGCGCGCGCGCATGGACGGGAACGGGGGCATCGGAATACCAGTAGTCGGGTGGAACGTGGCGGGACTTGCTCACTTCACTCACTCGCCATCGCCTTCCCGGAACTGCATGCGGTGCAGGTGGGCGTACAGGCCGTCGCGGGCCAGCAACTCGGCGTGGGTGCCCTGCTCGACCAGCCTGCCCTGATCCAGTACCAGCACCTGATCGGCGTGCTCGATGGTCGACAGGCGGTGCGCGATCACCAGCGTGGTGCGATCCGGCATCAACTTCTGCAGCGCGTTCTGCACCAGGCGCTCGGATTCGTTGTCCAGCGCGGCGGTCGCTTCGTCCAGGATCAGGATGGGCGCATCCTTCAGCATCGCCCGCGCGATCGCCAGGCGCTGGCGCTGGCCGCCGGACAGGCGGCCGCCCTTGGCGCCGACCTGGGCCTGCAATCCTTCCGGCAGTTCGCGCACGAATTCCATCGCGTTGGCGCCTTCCACCGCCTGCACGAGCGCCGGCTCCGGCACGTCCTGCATTTCACCGAAGGCGACATTCGCCGCGACCGTGCCGTCGAACAGCATGACCTGTTGGCCGACCAGGGCGATCTGGCGCCGCAGATCCGCCAGCGGATACTCCTGCACGGCATGCCCATCGACCAGGATCTGTCCGGTCTCGGGCTCGTAGAAGCGCGGGATCAGCTTGATCAGGCTGGATTTGCCGCTGCCGGATCGACCGACGATAGCGGTGACGGTGCCCGGGCGCGCGGTGAAGCTGATGCCGCTGAGCGCCGGCCGCACCTGGCCGGGATAACGCGCGGTGACATCGCGGAACTCGATGAGCCCCTGCGCCCGCGCCAGCGGGCGGGTGCCGGCATCGACCTCGTCGGGCGCGTCCAGCACGGAGAACAGCCGTTCGGCCGACGCCACCCCGCGCTGGGTCATGTTCTGCACGTTGGTCAGCTGCTTGAGCGCGGGGATGATGGCAATCATCGACACCATCAAAGATACGAAGCCGCCCGCGGTCAATCGGCCCTGCATGGCCTGGTAACCCGCCACCACCAACAGCAGCGAAAGGCCGACCGCGCCCATCATCTGGACCAGCGCGGAGGACACGCCACGGGTGGCTTCCACCTTCATCGCCAGGCGCAGATTGTTGTCGGCCAGCTTGCGGTAGCGATCCATCTCGCTGGCCTGGGCGCCGTAGACCTTCACTTCCTGCTGGCTGCTCAGGGTCTGGTCCGCGGCCTGCAGCAACTGCGCGCTGCTCTCCTGGATGCGATGGCTGATCTTGCGGTAGCGCCGGGCGACCTTGTCCATGACCCAGGCCAGCGGAGGCCCCAGCAACAGGATCGCCAGCGTCACCTGCCAGCTGTTGTGGAACATGACCGCCAGCATCGCGATGATCTGGAAAGACTGCTGCAGCACCACCTTGGTCGCGTCCACCGCCGCCTGCGCGATCTGGTCGCAGTCGGAGCCCAGCCGGACCAGCATCGAGGGAACCGGCTCGCTGTCGAAACGCATGCCTGGCAGGCGCAGGTATTTGCCCAGCACCAGCACGCGCATGTCGCGGGCGATGCTGCGCGCGGACTTGCCCATGCTCATGTCGGTGAGGAAACCCGCCAGGCCGCGAACCAGGAACAGGCCGACGATGGCGAATGGCAACGTCAGGTCCATGCTGGTGTTGCGGGCGACGAATGTCCCGTCCACCACCGGTTTCATCAGGTAGCTGAAGGCCCCGCTGGCTGCCGCTTCAATCAGCATGCCCAGCAACGCCAGCAGCAACAGGGCCCGGTAGGGCTTGGCCAGGCGGATCAGCCGACGGTAGGTCTGCCAGGCGGAAGCAGTTTGCGCGCTCACCGCTTCACCTCCGGCGCGGTGGCGATCTGGATGGTGCGGAAGCCCGATTGCGCCAGCGCGTCGTAGGCGGTCACCACCGCCTGGTGCGGGGTGCGCGCATCGGCGCGCAGCAGCACCGGGCGCGAGCGATCGTCGCCGGCGACCTGGGCGATGGTCTGCTTGAGCGCATCCACGTCGGTGCGCAGCACTTCGTGTTCGTCGACGAAGTAATGGCCGTCGGCATTGACCAGCACGCTGAGGGTCTTGGCCTGCGCCGCCACCGGCTCGCCTTTGGCGCTGGGCAGTTGCAGCTGCAGCATCGAGCGCGAATCGAAGGTCGTGGTGATGACGAAGAAGATGATCAGCACCAGGATGACGTCGATCAACGGCACCAGGTTGATCTCCGGCTCCTCGTGGGCGCGGTCGTCGCGGATCCTCATGCGCGGCTCAGGCTCCGACCGCCGCACTGGCGGCAGCGGCGGCAGGACGCACGCCGGCGGCAGGACGCGGCTGGCGGGCATCGAGCGCATCGAGCAACTGCATGGCTTCCTTCTCCATCTCCACCACGTAACCGTTGATGCGGCCACGGAAATAGCGGTGCGCCATCAACGCCGGAATCGCCACGATCATGCCGGTGGCCGCGCACACCAGCGCCTTGCCGATGCCGCCGGCCAGTTGGTTGACGTCACCGACGCCGCTGTCCTGGATGCCCAGGAACATCTGGATCATGCCGACCACGGTACCCAGCAGGCCCAGCAACGGACCGGCCGAGGCGATGCTGCCCAGGGCGTTGAGGAACTTCTCCATCCGGTGCACCACGTGGCGGCCGGTGTCCTCGATGCGTTCGCGGATCTGGTCGCGCGGGCGCTGGCGGACGTCCAGCGCGGCCGCCAGCAGTTCACCCAGCGGCGAGGTCCGGCGCAGGGACTCGATGTGGGCCGGTTCAAGCTGCCCGCGGCCCGCCCAGTTGCGGACCTCCTCGCCCAGGCCCGGAGGCATGATTTCCTTGCGCCGCAGTGTCCAGAAGCGTTCCACCACGATCGCCAGCGCCAGCACCGCCAGCAGCAGCAGGGGGATCATCGGCCAGCCGCCGGCCTTGACCAGTTCAAGCACGTTCAGTCCTCGGACCCCGGAGGGCCGTCTCATCAATGGGCGATAGGATAGCCCACGCGCTCCTCAGCGCCGCGCCGCGTCCCACAGTCTCGGCCGGGCGTGACGCCGTTCACGCAGCGCCAGCCCCTGCGGCGACAGCCAGACCTGGACCGCGCCGCTGTCGGCGGTATCGACCACCTCGGCCCCGGCGGCCCGCCAGCGCGCGACCACCTGCGGCTTGGGGTGGCCGAACCGGTTGCGATGACCGCTGGACACCAGCAGCAGGCGTGCGCCGGTGGCGGCGACGAAACGGGGATCCGAAGAACCGGCACTGCCATGGTGTGGCGCGAACACCACGGCGGCACGCAGGTCCGCCGGGAATCTCCGGACCAGTTCGCGTTCGATCACCTCGCCGATGTCGCCGGTCAGCAACGCCGCGCCGTGGTCGGTCTCGATCCGCAGTACGCAGCTGGATTCGTTGCCCAGGTTCGGGAAGTGCGGGCGCGGGTGCAGGAAGCGGAAACGCACGCCGTCCCATTCCCAACTCTCCCCTGCCAGGCAATCACGCCGTTCCGGCCGCCTGGGCATCGCAGGCAACGCAGCCTCCACCTTGGCGCCCTGCCCGGCCGGCGCCTGGGCCATCCCGGCCGGCAGCGCGCGCAGGACGCTCGCCAGGCCGCCGACATGATCATTGTCGTCATGGCTGACCACGACCCGGTCCAGGCGCGGTACGCCCCAGGCATGCAGCGCGGGCACCACCGCCCGTTCGCCGGCATCGAAGCCGCCACGCATCGCCGGTCCCATGTCGTACAGCAGGGCGTGCCGCGAAGTCCTCACCAGCACCGACAGACCCTGGCCGACATCGATCATCGCCAGCTCGACCTCGCCCTTTCGCGGCAAATCGCGATCCGGCCACAACAGCGGCAGCCACAACAGGGCCGCCAGCGGCTTGCCCGGCACCCCGCGCGGCAACAGCAACCAGAAGGCGCCCAGCAGCGCGAACCCCACCGCCCACGGGGCGGCTTCCGGCAGCCACCAGAGCGAAAAGCGGCCGTCCGCCAGCCAGCGGAAACCCGGCCAGCTCAGGTCGAAACAGGCAGCCGCCCACCGCCATGGCCAGGTGCCGGCTCCGGGGACCAGCGCTTCGGCCGCCGTGCCCAGCAAGGACAATGGCACCACCACCAGGCTCCACCAGGGAATCGCGACCAGGTTCGCCAACGGACCGGCCAGGGAAGCCTGGTCGAACAGCACCACCGTCAACGGCAGCAGCCCCACCGTGGCCACGGCCTGCGCGGACAGGAACCCGCGCAGCCAATGCTGGGTGCCGGTCGCCGGCAGGCACCATGCCAGCCAGGCAACGCCGCCGAAACTCAACCAGAACCCGGCCGCGAGCGGCGATAAGGGATCGAACAGCAGCACCACGATGAGGGCCAGTGCCAATGTATCGGCCACCCTTGCCGGACGGCGTCCGAGGCGCGCGACCGCCCACACCGCCATCATCAGGACGGTGCGCACGGTCGGCAGCGCGAAGCCCGCCAGGACGGCATAGCCCAGGGCCGCGAGCACAGCCGCCAGACCCATGGCCTGGGGACGCGGCAGGCGCCGGGCCCACCCCGGGAACAGGCGCCACACGCCTCCGACCAACACGGCGAACACACTGGCGACCATGCCGACATGGAAGCCGGAAATGGCGATCAGATGGGTCAAGCCGACCGCGCGCAGGATGTACCAGTCGTCCTGTGTCAGGCCACGGGTATCGCCCAATGCCAGTGCACGCACGAAGCGCGAAGAGGGCGACGCGACCGCATGGCCGATGCGCGCGGACATCACCTCGCGCCAGGCGTCGACGCCCGTTGCCGGAGAAAGCAGGTGTGCTTGCTCGGGGTGATGCAGGCTGCCGGTGGCACTGAAGCGTTGCAGCAGCGCATGTTTCTCGCTATCGAAGCCACCGGGATTGCGCAGGCCGCGCGGCGCGCGCAGCTTGGCCTGGAAACGCCAGCGCTCGCCCGCACGCAGTTTCAATCGCGCCCCGGGTTGCCGTGCGCCGTAGTCGTCGTGCCATGACAGCATGATCCGTCGCCCCCGCAGCTCGGCCGCGGCACCCTCGCCTTCCTCCACCACGAACAGGAAGCGGGTCCGCCGGGCTTCATGCTGCGGGAGTTCCGCGATGGCTCCGGTCAAGGTCAGCGGACGCCGCTCCAGTTCGGGCGGAACACGCAATGCCAATGACCCGCCGGCCTGCAATCCCGCCCAGGCAAAACCGGACAGCAGGACACCCAGCCAGCGTCCGCGCCAGCGCCATAGCCACCCGCAAACGCCGGTGATGCCCAATCCCCATAGCAGGAAATGCGGCGGCAATGCCGGCAGCGACAGGCAGGCGCCACTTCCCGCAAGCAGTGCAATCGCGGCCCCCGGCCCGAGCAGCGAAGGAACACGATCCGCGTCGCCGTGCGTCACTGGAGGGGCTCCGGGCCGGCTCCATCGGAACACGACGACCGTCCGAGTCGACACGGCACCGTCTTCCGGTCCGAACCGCCTGCATCACAGCCACTCGCTTGATGGCACCGCGTTGCAGCCGCGCGACCTCGGGCTCTTCCCGCATCCATGCGGACGACTTCCTTCCGTGAGATGAGCGCAGACTAGCGTCGCGCGCAGCCAGGGCGGAATCAGCCAATGGCCTCCATCGCCATCGGATAAATCCGATGCGCGTATCGGTTGACGCGCGACGCGATCCGCAATGGCTGCCCGTTGGGCCTGCGATACTGGCTGTGCATTCGATGTCGGGGCATCCGCAAGAAAGTAGCGCGTATGCTTTCGATTGAAACGCGAGCACATTGAATCCGCGCAGGACTATTGACGTCCGCTCGATCCGGCCGCGAGACTCCCTTCCCTTGCGCCTGATGGCGTGAAAAGGCAACGGCCCGCCCTGCACACCACGCCGGCTTCCCCGCAATCTCCACTTCATTCCATGCCGCTGACATGACTTCCTCCAGCCGACGCGATTTCCTCATGCGTGCCGGCGCCGGCGCGGCCGCGTCGATGGCGCTCGCCGCGTTCCCGCCCGCCATCCGCCGCGCATTGGCGATTCCCGCGGATCGCGCCACCGGCTCGATCCACGACGTGCGGCACGTGGTGATCCTGATGCAGGAGAACCGCTCGTTCGATCACTACTTCGGGACCTTTCGCGGTGTTCGCGGATTCGGCGACCGCTTCCCGATACCGGCGCCAGGCGATCGCACCGTCTGGCACCAGCGCTACGCGCAGCATCAGGTCGCGCGCACCATCCTGCCCTTTCACCTGGACGGCCGCGCCGGCAACGCACAACGCGTGGCCGGCACACCGCATAGCTATCCCGATGCCCAGGCCGCTTGGGACCTGGGACGGATGCAGGCCTGGCCCACCCACAAGCAACCGCATTCGATGGGCTACTACACCAAAGCCGAACTGGAATTCCAGTTCGCCCTGGCGAACGCGTTCACCCTGTGCGATGCCTACCACTGCTCGTTCCATGGCGGCACCAACACCAATCGCCTGTTCCACTGGAGCGGCACCAACGATCCCGCCGGCGTCGCCGGCGGACCGGTCATCGACAACAGCGGTGATTCGTTCGACGCCGAAGGCGGCGACTATTGCTGGACCACCTACCCCGAGCGCCTGCAGGCGGCTGGCGTGAGCTGGAAGGTCTACCAGAACCTCCCGGACAATTTCACCGACAACCCGCTGGCCGGTTTCAGGCGTTACCGCGAAGCCAATCGCGCGCGCGGCAATCCGCCCAAGGCGACCCGATTCCCGGCCTACCAGCCGGCCGACGAGTCCATCAGTCCCTTGTTGAAGGGAATTAGCAATACCCTGCCCGACGGCGGCTTCCTGCAGGCGATGAAGGACGATATCGCCGCCGGCACGCTGCCGCAGGTGTCATGGATCGTGGCGCCAGCGACCTACTCGGAACATCCGGATCCTTCCAGCCCGGTGCAGGGAGGCTGGTACACGCAGGAAGTACTGGAAGCGCTGACCGCGGATCCGGCGGTCTGGAGCCGGACCGTGCTGCTGGTGAACTTCGACGAGAACGATGGGTTCTTCGATCATATGCCGCCGCCCTGCGCACCGGCGCGTGGTGCCGATGGCAGGCTCGCGGGCGCTTCCACCGTCGCCACGACCGGCGAGTACCACACCGATGGCCGTCCTTACGGTCCGGGTCCGCGCGTCCCGATGTACGTGGTCTCGCCCTGGAGCCGTGGCGGCTGGGTCAATTCGCAGGTGTTCGACCATACCTCCGTGTTGCGCTTCCTCGAAGCGCGCTTCGGCGTGGCCGAACCGAACATCAGCGCCTATCGCCGCGCGATGACCGGGGATCTCACCACTGCGTTCAATTTCGCCAATCCAAACGGCGAGTCGCTCCCGCGCCTGCCGCAGCGCCGCAGATCGGGTGCGGACGCCCTGCGCGCGGCGCAGGAAGCGTTACCCGCCCTGATGCCGCCCACGGAAGACGCGCAGAAGGCGCCCCGGCAGGCGACCGGCAGCCGGCCTTCCCGCGCGCTTCCCTATGCCTTGCAGGTGCACGGACATGCACAGGCCAATGGCGCGATGCGGCTGGCGTTCGTCAACAGCGGGCATGCCGGCGCCGTGTTCCACGTCTACGATCGGCTGCACCTGGATCGTGTTCCCCGGCGTTATGCGGTTGAAGCCGGCCGACAGCTCGCCGATGAATGGGACACCCTAGCCGCCGATGAGGGCCGCTACGATCTGTGGATACTTGGGCCCAATGGATTCCATCGCCATTTCCGAGGCGATATCCGCGCAGGCGTCGCCATCGAGACAAGCGCAAGCTACGACGTGGACACGGCTTCGCTGCTGCTGGACACATCCAACCACGGCGAACAGGCCGCCCCGATATCGATCATCGCCAACGCCTACCGCGACGATGGCCCCTGGCCCGCCACGCTGGCGCCGGGCCAGCACCGGCAATGGCGCTGGGCGCTCGCTGCCCATGGCGGCTGGTACGATTTCAGCGTGACGGGTGCAGACGGTTTCCTGCGCCGCTTCGCCGGGCGCCTGGAAACCGGCGCCGACGGGATCTCCGATCCGGCGATGGGCCAGGCCTGATGGCACCTCGCGCCCCCTTTGATTTGCTCCCTCGCCCGGTTTCCCATGCAAGCCATCGTTGATTTCATCCTGGAAGTGGACAAGCTCAAGGCGGTCACCCGCAAGATCCGGCTGCGCGGGATCGATCGCCACGAAAACTCGGCCGAACACAGCTGGCAGCTCGCCTTGCTGGCCACTTCATTGACGCAATACGCGCCAACGGACATCGACATGGATCGGGTGGTTCGCATGCTGCTGGTGCACGACATCGGCGAGATCGATACCGGCGACACCATGGCCTTCGTCGAGGACGGCTGGGAAGCACGCAAGGCCGCCGAGCTGGCGGCGGTCCGGCGCATCTTCGGACTGCTGCCAGCTTCCGAGGGCGGACTGCTGCTCGCGCTGTGGCAGGAGTTCGACGAGGCGTTGACGCCTGAAGCGGTGTTCGCGCATGCGGTGGATCGGGCCATGCCGGTGCTGCTGAACCTGGCCAACCAGGGCCAGAGCTGGCGCGAGAACGGCATCAGCCATGAGCGCGTGGTCCGGCGGGTCGGCCCGCCGATCGAGGCCGGATGCCCGGCGCTGTGGCGCTATCTCGAGTCGCGGCTGGAACAGGCGCGGGACCAGGACTTTTTCGGCGCCTGAGCCTGTCTCCGGCGATACGGGAACACGCGGTTTTCGCACAGTAAAACGATGACGGTCCCATGCGTGGCTCCGCCAAGCCTCGGGTCCTGCGAAGGGCCGCCTGTTTTTCCGTTGCGCTGGACGAATGCCGGGCGGAGCGGGCTCCGCCCTGCGGTCAGACGTCGGCGTGCGCGAGTTGGCGCAGCTTGCCTTCGTGCAGTTCCAGCACCCGGTCCAGGCGGCGTGCCAGCCGGCGGTCATGGGTGACCAGTACCAGGCTGGTCTTCTGCGCGCGGTTGAGGCCGAGCATCAGATCGAACACGGTCGCGGCGGTCTTCTCGTCCAGGTTGCCGGTGGGTTCATCCCCCAGCACGCAGGCCGGCTGGTTGACCAGGGCCCGTGCCACCGCCGCGCGCTGGCGTTCGCCACCGGACAGCTCGCCAGGCTTGTGTTCGATGCGATGGCCCAGGCCGACGGCTTCCAGCAGTTCCCGCGCCCGCTGCCTTGCCGATGCGGCATCGATGCCGCCCAGCATCACCGGCATCATCACGTTCTCCAGCGCGGTGAATTCCGGCAGCAGGTGATGGAACTGGTAGACGAAACCCAATGCGCGATTGCGCAACTGGCCGCGCGCCGCATCGGACAACGAGGACATCTTCTGCCCCGCGACGTAGACCTCGCCCGCGGTCGGCGTGTCCAGCCCGCCCAGCAGGTGCAGCAGCGTGCTCTTGCCGGCTCCGGAAGCGCCCACGATCGCGACGGTCTCGCCGGGATGCACCGCCAGTTCCAGTCCGTCGAACACCGGCGTGCGCATTTTGCCTTCGGCGTAGGTCTTGCCCAGGTGATCGGCGCGTATGACCGTGCCATCCGCACCCGGCGTGATCGCAATCTTCTCACTCATAGCGCAAGGCCTCCGCCGGCTGGGTCCGGGCCGCGCGCCAGGCCGGATAGAGCGTGGCCAGGAAGCTCATCGCCAGCGCCACGCAGGCGATGGTCGTCACGTCGTCGGTGCGCAGGTCGTACGGCAGGCCGGTGATGTAATACACGTCCGGCGGCAGCAGGGTCACGTTGAAGAGCTTCTCGATCAGGTCAAGGATGAGTTCCAGGTTCATGGTCAGGGTGATGCCGCCGATGACGCCGGCCACCGTGCCGATGATGCCGATCAGCGAACCCTGCACCATGAATACCTGCATCACTCCGCGCGGGGTCAGGCCCAGGGTGCGCAGGATGGCGATGTCGGCCTGCTTGTCGGTCACCAGCATCACCTGCGAGTTCACCAGCGAGAACGCGCCCATCAGGATGATCAGCGACAGCAGGATGCCCATCACCGTCTTTTCCATCTTCAGCGAGTGGTACAGGTTGGCGTTCTGGCTCATCCAGTCGCTGACCCGATAGACATGCCCCAGCCGGTAGACCAGATCCCGGGCGACCGTCATCGCCTGGTCCATGTCGTGCAGCTTCAGGCGCACCCCGGTGACGCCGTCGCCCATCCGCAGGACCCGCTGCAGGTCGGCCATGTGCACCACCGCGAGGTTGCGGTCGATGTCGTTGTGGCCCACCGCGAAGGTGCCCGACACGGTGAAGCGTTTTATCTTCGGCATCGCCCCCATCGGCGTGCCCTGGAAATTGCCGGCGGTGACGACCACGCTGTCGCCCACCCCCACCCGCAGCCAGGCCGCCAGTTCCTGGCCCAGCAGGATGTTGAACTCGCCCGGCTGCAACGATTCCAGCCGGCCGGTCTTCATCTTGTCGCCCAGCACCGATACCTTGCGCTCCTGCGCCGGCACGATGCCCTGCACCAGCGCGCCCTGGGGGTCGGCGTTGCCGGACAGCATGGCCTGCACGTCGACATAGGGCGCGGCGCCGATCACGCGCGCGTCCTGCATCGCGATCTTCACCGCCTTCGGCCAGTCCTGCATGTCCTCGCCCGCGCCGGCCACGGTCGCGTGCGCGGTCATCTGCAACAGCCGGTCGCGGATTTCCCGCTGGAACCCGTTCATCACCGACAGCGTGGTGATGAGCACCGCCACGCCCAGCGCGATGCCGATGATGGAGGCCAGGGAAATGAAGGAGATGAAGCCGTTGCGACGCTTGGCGCGGAGATAGCGCAGGCCGATGGCCACGGGGACGGGTTTGAACATCGGCCTATGGTGCCATCGGCCGGCGGTCGCGCGAAGCGCCGTCGGTGCCCGCGGCCAGCCTCAGTTCACGCCGCGCCGCGGCCGGCAGGGTGTCCGGCCACCAGCCCAGGTGGTGGCGGTCGCCCCGGCGGTCCCGCCAGTGCAGGATCACCAGCGCCCCGCGCCAGACCAGCCGTGGCTCGCGGACGGCCTGGCCGTCCAGGGTCGCCCGGCCATCGGCCAGGAACACCCAGAGGCAGGCGGGCCGGGACATCTCGCGCCGCGCCGAGCGGAGTCCCTGCCAGGCGGCGGCCAGCGCCAGCCCCCAGGCCAGGCCGCGTGGCATCTCGCTCGCCAGCACTGCCCAGGCGGTGGCCATGCCCAGGCCAATCAGTGCGCCGCACAACAGGCGTGAGGGGCGCCATTCAAGCCGGCAAGGCGCGGACACGCTGGATGAGGTCGGCGAGTTCGCCATCCGGACACTGCTCGTAGCCCATGAACCAGCGCCAGAGCTTATCGTCCTCGCAATCGAGCAGCCGTAGGAAAACGCCGCGCTCCGCCTCGGAAGATGCCGGCCAGAGGCGCTCGAGGTAACGCTCGAACAGTTGATCCAGTTCGCGCATGCCGCGCCGGCAGCGCCAGCGGATACGCTTGAGTTCCACGTCTTGTGTAGTCATGCCAACCAGAGCAACCAGGCCGTTCGCGCCCAGAATGCCATCAGGACCAGCGTCGCCAGGGCGTAGGCGACGAAGCGGATCATCACGTGGTTGACCGTGCACTGCACGAGGCTGTGCACGGCGCGCAGGCCGACGAACCCCCAGGCCAACGCCAGCTGCGCGCGATCATCGATGCCAAGCTGGGCGGCCACCAGGACGCCGGCGTAGAACAGCACCGGCACTTCGAACAGGTTGCAGAAGTTGTCCGAAGCGCGGGTATCGGACAGCAGGCGGGCCGCGTCGGCGGATCCGGCCAGCGCCTGGGCGTCGATGCGCTTGCGCGCCATTTCGCCCAGCCGGAGGTGGTACAACCGGATCCACACCAGGAAGGTCAGTCCCGCCATCGCCACCGCGGGCCAGAGGATCGCAGTGGCGGGAGCGCTGCCCATGGCGTCAGGCGCGACGCTCCATCATCAGCTTCTTGATTTCCGCGATCGCCAACGCCGGATTCAGGCCCTTCGGGCAGGTCCGCGCGCAGTTCATGATGGTGTGGCAGCGATACAGCTTGAACGGATCTTCCAGATCGTCCAGGCGCGCACCGGTGTCCTCGTCGCGCGAGTCGATGATCCAGCGATAGGCCTGCAGCAGGATCGCCGGGCCCAGGTAGCGTTCGCCGTTCCACCAGTAGCTCGGGCAGCTGGTCGAGCAGCAGGCGCACAGGATGCACTCGTACAGGCCGTCCAGCTTCTTGCGATCTTCCGGCGACTGCAGGCGCTCGCGATCCGGCGGCGCCGGGGTCTGGGTGCGGATCCACGGCTTGATCGAGGCGTACTGCGCGTAGAAGTGGGTCAGGTCCGGGACCAGATCCTTGACCACGTCCATGTGCGGCAGCGGGTAGATCGGCACCTCGGCCTTCTTGCAGTCGCTGATGGCGCGCGTGCAGGCCAGCGTGTTGGTGCCGTCGATGTTCATCGCGCACGAACCGCAGATGCCTTCGCGGCAGGAGCGGCGGAAGGTCAGCGTGGGGTCGATCTCGTTCTTGATCTTGATCAGCGCGTCCAGGACCATCGGGCCGCAGGCCGCCAGGTCCACCTCGTAGGTGTCCAGGCGCGGGTTCTGCCCGTCTTCCGGGTTCCAGCGGTAGATCTTGAAGGTACGCGGGTTCTTGGCGCCCTGGGCGGGGAAATGCCTGCCCTTCTGGACGCGCGAGTTCTTCGGGAGTGCGAATTCGGCCATTGCTCTGTCTCTCCCGATCAGTAAACGCGCGGCTTCGGCGGCACCACGTCGACGTCATCGGTCAACGTGTACATGTGCACCGGGCGGAAATCGAAACTGCACTTGCCCTGCTCGTCGACGCTGACCAGGGTGTGCTTCTGCCAGTTGGCGTCGTCGCGCTCGGGATAGTCCTCGTGCGCGTGGGCGCCGCGGCTCTCGTGGCGCTGCTCGGCCGAATTGATGGTCGCCACCGCGTTGAGCAGCAGGTTGTGCAGTTCGTAGGTCTCGATCAGGTCCGAGTTCCAGACCAGCGAGCGGTCGCTCACCTTCACGTCCTCGAAGGAGCCGAAGATGTCGGTCATCTTGTCGCAGCCTTCCTTCAGCGTCTTGCTGGTGCGGAACACGGCGGCGTCGGCCTGCATGGTGCGCTGCATGCGATCGCGGATGACCGCGGTCGGGGTGTCGCCATTGGCGTTGCGCAGCTTGTCCAGGTGCGAGAGCGCCTTGTCGCAAGCGTCGCCGGCCAGCGGCTTGTGCGAGCCGCCCGGCTTGATCGTCTCGGCGCAGCGATTGGCCACCGCGCGACCGAACACCACCAGGTCCAGCAGCGAGTTGGAGCCCAGGCGATTGGCGCCGTGGACCGACACGCAGGCGGCCTCGCCGATCGCATACAGGCCGGGCACCACCGCGTCCGGGTTGTCGCCGACCTTGCGCACCACTTCGCCGTGGTAGTTGGTCGGGATGCCGCCCATGTTGTAGTGCACGGTCGGGATGACCGGGATGGGCTGCTTGGTCACGTCCACGCCGGCGAAGATGTGGGCGCTTTCGGCGATGCCGGGCAGCTTCTCGTTGATCACTTCCGGGCCCAGGTGGGTCAGGTCGAGCAGGATGTGATCCTTGTGCTCGCCGACGCCGCGGCCTTCGCGGATTTCGATGGTCATCGAGCGCGAAACCACGTCGCGCGACGCCAGGTCCTTGTAGTGCGGGGCATAGCGCTCCATGAAGCGCTCGCCGTTGCTGTTGCGCAGGATGCCGCCTTCGCCGCGCACGCCTTCGGTGATCAGGCAGCCGGCGCCGTAGATGCCGGTCGGGTGGAACTGCACGAACTCCATGTCCTGCATCGGCAGGCCGGCGCGCATCACCAGGCCGCCGCCGTCACCGGTACAGGTGTGGGCGGACGTGGCGCTGAAGTAGGCGCGACCGTAGCCGCCGGTGGCCAGCACCACGCCGTGGGCGCGGAACAGGTGCAGCGAGCCTTCGGCCATGTCCAGCGCGAGCACGCCGCGGCAGACGCCTTCCTCGTCGAAGATCAGGTCCAGCGCGAAGTACTCGATCATGAAGCGCGCATCGTGCTTCAGCGACTGCTGGTACAGGGTGTGCAGCATCGCGTGGCCGGTGCGGTCGGCCGCGGCGCAGGTGCGCTGGGCCGGCGGGCCTTCGCCGTAGCGGGTGGTCATGCCGCCGAACGGGCGCTGGTAGATCTTGCCCTCTTCGGTGCGGCTGAACGGAACGCCGTAGTGCTCCAGCTCGATGATGGCCGGAATCGCCTCGCGGCACATGTACTCGATGGCGTCCTGATCGCCCAGCCAATCCGAGCCCTTGATGGTGTCGTAGAAGTGATAGCGCCAGTCGTCCTCGCCCATGTTGCCGAGCGCGGCGGAAATGCCGCCCTGCGCGGCCACGGTGTGCGAACGGGTCGGGAAGACCTTGGTCAGGCAGACCGTCTGCAGGCCCTTGGCCGCCAGGCCGAAGGTCGCGCGCAGGCCGGCGCCGCCGGCGCCCACCACGACCATGTCGTACTTGTGTTCGGTGATCTTGTAAGCGGACATTTGGTCAATTCCCCAGCGCGATGCGGGCCACCGCGAAAACACTGATGATGGCGCCGAGCACGGCGATGAAGCGCACCGCGGTCTGGACCACCAGGGCCAGCAGCGAGTGGTGGACGTAGTCTTCCAGCACGACCTGCAGGCCGAGCTGCGCATGCCAGAACATGGCAATCAGGAAGCCCACCAGCAGCACCGCGTTCCAGGGGCGCGACACGGCTTCGGTGGCGGTGACGTAGTCGGCGCCAATCAGGCTGATCACGAACACCAGGAACCAGATGCCCAGCAGGACCAGCGCGGTGGCGGTCAGGCGCTGGTTGACGAAGTGCGCGGTGCCGGTCTTGGCCGAACCCAGGCCGCGCACGTTCTTCAGCGGAGTGCGGAAGCGGCTCATGCGGCACCTCCCGACAGCGCGCACACCCAGACCAGCGCGGTGATCAGCAGGCTGCCCAGCACCGACAGCCAACTGCTGCGGATGAAGGCGGGAATGCTGTAGCCAATGGCAAAATCCTGCACGACATGGCGGATGCCGTTGCACAGGTGGTAGGCGAACGCCCAGGTCCAGGCGAACAGGAAGACCTGGCCATACCAGGCGCCGGCGATGTCGGTGAAGCAGTTCCAGGACTCCGGCCCCAGCATCAGCGCCATCAGCCCGGCGGCGATCACCAGCGCGCCCAGCGCCAGGAAGATGCCGGTACCGCGATGCAGGATGGAGGTCGCCATCTGGATCTGCCAGCGGTAGACCTGCAGATGGGGGGAAAGCGGACGTTGGTGTGTCGCCATTCGCTGACTCTTTCTCGGCTGGGCGGTCATCTCGACCGCGTTGGCTCAATGCTGCGGATCAGAAATCGATGCAGCGCCCGTTTTTTTCCCAATCCCCGTAGCGCGTCGGTTCCGGCCCGTCACGACCACCTATTTCCTTCTGCGCTGGCGCCGGCTGCGCGCGGTCGCCGGAAGGGGCGGCAGGCACGTTTTCGGACGGCAGTGTTCCGGCGTCGGCGTCGGGGGTGGGAACTGTTTCGCCTATCATAGGGGTCTCGCAATGCACAAAATTTTAATCCCCACCCCCTTGGCTGACAACCTGCCCCCTCCGGAAACACCTGCGGCCACGCTGTCCGACCATGCGGTCCTGAGCCTGGAAGGCCCGGATGCCGTGGCTTTCGCGCATGCCCAGTTCAGCAGCGAAGTGACCTCGCTGGCGGTCGGGCAATGGCAGTGGAGCGCGTGGTTGACGCCCAAAGGGCGCGTGATTGCGCTGTTCGCCCTCGCCCGTCGCGGTGAACAGGAACTGGTGATGGTGGTGCCCGACTACCCGGTCGACACCCTCGCGGCCACCCTGCAACGCTATGTATTCAGACGAAAGTTGAAGATCGCCGTACGCCCGGATCTGCCGGTCCGGGGCGTGATGGCGCCGCCAGCGCAGGCCAGCGGTGCCCTGCTCGGCGAATCCGCCGACGGCCTGGAATTGGATCGCAGCGACGCCGGCGGTGCGCGCCATTGGCGGATAGGCGGCCAAGCGACCGCCGGCATCACCCCTGTCGCCGATTGGCGACGGCACGATCTGCGCCATGGCCTGCCGCGCCTGCCCGAGGACCAGCGCGAGCAATGGACACCGCAGCAGTTGTCGCTGGATCGCCTGCACGCCTACAGCGTCAAGAAGGGCTGCTACCCGGGTCAGGAAATCGTCGCCCGCACCCATTTCCTCGGCAAGGCCAAGCGCGCACTGGTGCTGTTCGAAAGCGACGCACCACCTCATCCGGGCAGCACGGTCGGTGACGGCGTCCGCGACATCGGCGAAGTCATCTGCGTGCAGGACGGCGTGCCGGCCGTGTCCCTCGCGGTGATGCCGCTGGAGCGGGAATCCGCCACGCTTGCCGCCGACGGCATCGCCCTGAAGGAAACGCCGCTGCTGGATTGACGCCATCCGCGCCAGCTTGATCCAGGTCAATTACGCGCGCCGGCGGATGCCTACACTGCGGACAGTTCCCTTCCGCAAGGACGTTGCATGCGCCACGACGTGATCATCATCGGTGCCGGACCCGCCGGCCTGTGCCTGGCGCGGGCCCTGGGCCAGCAATCACTGAAGGTCGCCCTGCTCGAACGGCAACCGGAAGCGGCCATCGCCGCACCGGCCTTCGACGGCCGTGAAATCGCCCTCACCCATGCCTCGATCCGGCTGCTGCGCGAACTTGGTGTGTGGCAGCACATCCCGCAGGACGACATCGCCCCGCTGCGCGCGGCGCGGGTCATGGACGGCGAATCGCCGCACTGGATGACGGTGGAAGGCGACCTGGTGGGAAAGCAGCAACTTGGCAGCCTGGTTCCCAACCACCGCATCCGCGAAGCGGCCTGGCGTGCCATCCAGGACATGCCGACGCTGGACTGGCATCCCAACGTGCAGGTCGAATCGGTGCGGACCACGCCAGAGCATGCCGAAGTCACGCTGCAGGACGGACGCCGTCTCCAGGGGGCGCTGCTGATCGCCGCCGACAGCCGTTTCTCCGAGACCCGCCGCGCGCTCGGCATCGGCGCGAGCCAGTACGACTTCGGCAAGAGCATGCTGGTCTGCCGGATGGGGCACGAGCTTCCGCATCACGGCGTCGCCTGGGAGTGGTTCGGTCACGGCCAGACCCTGGCGATGCTGCCATTGCGCGAGCAGCTCTCGTCGGCGGTGCTGACCGTGCCGCATGCGGAGGCGCGTCGCCTGCAGGAACTGCCGGCCGACGGGTTCGCCGCGCAGATGCGCGAACGCTACGGCCATCGCCTGGGTGCGATGACGCTGGAAAGCAGCCGCCATGTCTATCCACTGGTGGGCGTGTACGCGCGCCGCTTCGTCGGCCAGCGCTTCGCCGTCGCCGGCGACGCCGCGGTGGGCATGCATCCGGTAACCGCGCACGGATTCAATCTGGGCCTGGCCAGCGTGGAACGGCTGGCCGGGATGGCCCGCATCGCTCGGGCGCAGGGCCGCGACCTGGGCAGCGATACGTTGCTGGCACGCTACCAGCGCAGGCACCGCGCCGGCAGCCTGCCGCTGTACCTGGCCACCGGCGCCGTGGTCCGCGTGTTCACCGATGACCGCCCGCCGATGCGGAAACTGCGGGAAACGATCCTGCGCGCCGGACAGCAGGTAGCGCCGTTCCGGCGCCTGCTGGCCGCGCAGCTGGTGGATGAGGGCCCGCTGGACGCGCCGCTGCCCGCGCGCCTGCGGCAGGGATTGGCGCAATTGCTCCCGCGCCGCGCCTGATCACCCCGCCCGATCAATCAGCGCAGCCAGGCCTCGAAGCGATCCAGGAACGACAGCAGCCGCCTGCGGGCACGCTCGTCGACGATATTGCCCTCGGCGTCGAGCAGGCCTTCCTTGAACTGGATGGCGATTTCCGGCTGCGGCAGCACCGCGACATCCACCGCCGCCAGGACGTTGCGCAAATGCTGTTGCGAAGAAACCGTTCCGTGCATGCCCGGCGAGGTGCCGATGATGCCGGCGCGCTTGCCGGCGAAGGTGGTGCTGCCGGCGGGACGGCTCGCCACGTCGATGGCGTTCTTCAGCACGCCCGGCATGGAGCGGTTGTACTCGGGAGTCACGAACAGCAATGCGTCGGCCTGCTCGATGCCCTGTTTGAAACGCAGGCCCGCCGCCGGGAAGTCCGCGTCGTCGTCCTGGTTGTAGAGCGGCAGGTCGCCGATTTCCAGAATCCGGAACGCAAGGCGATCCCCGGCCAGCCGTTGCACCGCGCCGGCCAGTTGGCGGTTGAAGGAATCCTTGCGCAGGCTGCCGATGATGATGGCCACGGCGGGAACTGGCATGGGAATCTCCTGCGACGATGAACGGGTCACGAGCATAGCAGCACCGCGACGGGCCCCGTGCCCGTCGCGATGCCACGCGTGGCTCAGGCCAGCCGATCCGCCGCCGCCACGATGTCCTCGTCGCCCGGCAGCACCAGGAACGCGGCGCCGGCCAGCGGCGTATAGGTATCGGTGCCGACCACGCGCTGGAATGGACGCGCGCGATAGCCGCCTTCGGCAATCGCGGTGATGATGCCCTCGCCCACACCGGCCGAATGCCGGCCCTCATCCACCACCAGAATGCGCTTGGCGGTCGCGGCCTGTTCGACGATGAACGCCTCGTTGAGCGGCACCAGCCAGCGCAGGTCCACCACCCTCACCTTCCAGCCGTGCCTGGCCTTGATGCTGCGCGCGGCGCGCAGGCTCATCGGCACGCCGTTGCCGTAGCTGAAGATGACCAGGTCGTCGGCATCGGCGTCATAGACGCGCCCCTCGCCCAGCGGCATCGCCTGATCCTGCGCGGGGTACGGGAACAGCCACTGGCCGTCGCCGGGCTCGTACAGATCCTTGGTCATGTACAGCGCGATCGGCTCCAGGAACGCGGTCACGCGTCCGTCCACCTTGGCCAGCGCCGCGAGCGTGCGCAGCATCATCGCCGCATCGTCGCCGCGCGAGGGGCAACCCACGACCAGGCCGGGAATATCGCGCAGCGCGGTGATCGAGTTGTCGTTGTGGAAATGCCCGCCGAAACCGCGCTGGTAACCCAGGCCGGCGATGCGCACCACCATCGGATTGCGGTACTGGTTGTTGCTGAAGAACTGCAGGCTGGCCGCCTCGCCGCGAATCTGGTCGCAGGCGTTGTGGAAATAGGCCAGGTACTGGATTTCCGGCAACGGCAGCATGCCCAGGTTGGCGTAGCCCTGGGCCAGGCCGAGGATCATGGTCTCGTCGAGCAGCGTGTTGAACACGCGGCTGCCCTTGAACGCCTTGTGCAGGCCCTTGGTGACGGTGTAGACGCCGCCCTTCTGCGCCACGTCCTCGCCGAACAGCAGGGTCTCGGGATACTTGCAGAACAGATCGTGCAGCGCGTTGTTGATCTGGATCGCCAGATGGCGCGGCGGCAGCTTCTCCGGCAGCTTCTCCTCGCTGCCGAACGCGGCCACGCGCTTGTCGTGCGGCGCGGCGCGCGCGGCTTCGGCGGCCACCGCGTCCGGCGTGTACGGCGCCAGCGGCGCGATCACTTCCTCCAGGGTGGTGATCTTGGGCCGGCGATCGGCTTCCTCGGCGGCGGCGAAGCAGCGCGTGCGGATGTTCTCGTAGAACGACAGCAGCTCATCGCGGCTCATCAGGCCGGACTCCAGCGCGATCGCCGCCGAACGCAGCAGCGGATCGGTGGCTTCCACCGCGACCAGTTCCTCGATCGGCCGCCATTCGATTTCGAAGTCGGTACCGGCATGGCCCATGATGCGGGTGGTGCGCAGGTGCAGGAAGGTCGGCCGGCGGGTATTGCGGCAATGCTCGACCGCCGCCTGCACCTGGCCATAGCCGGTGGCCAGATCCAGGCCGTCGGCGTAGAAATAATCCAGGTCCGCGCGGTCGCGGAAATTGCGGCCCACCCAGCCGTCCGGCGTCTTCACCGAGATGCCGATGCCGTTGTCCTCGCAGACGAACAGGACCGGTGCCGGCAGCTTCTGGTAGGCCGTCCAGGCGGCCGCGTTGAACGCGGTCTGCGCGGTGGCGTGATTGCTGGAGGCATCACCGAACGAGCAGATGGCGATGCTGTCTTCCGGAATCGGCGAGGCGTGGCCGATGCGCCGCGCCTGTTCGATGGCGATCGCGGTGCCCAGCGCCTTGGGCAGGTGCGAGGCGATCGTCGAGGTCTGCGGCAATACCCACAACGGCTTGCTGCCCCAGACCTTGTGGCGGCCGCCGGAGGCCGGATCCTCGGCGCTGGCGGCGAACGACAGCGCCGAGTCCATCACCGGATCCATGCCGGGCAGCTTGCGGAAGCGCTCGGCCATGAAGCCGCCGCTGCGGTAATGCAGGAACGCCGGATCGGTATGCCGGGTCAGCCGCGCGACCATCGCGTTGCCTTCGTGGCCGGAGCTGCCGATGGTGTAGAAGACCTTGTTCTGCACGCGCAGCACCCGCGCCATCAGGTCCAGGTGGCGCGAGATCAGCTGCGATTCCAGCAACTCGGCAAACCCCTGCCGATCCAGCGCGCTGCCCGGCAGGATCGCGCCGGCGACGCCGCCGTTGGAGCGGCCGTTCCAGATCTTCACGAACTCGATGAAGTTCTGGTCACAGATTTCGGCGCGGTTGAGGCCCTTCATGCGGGCGGGAATGGTCTGGACGGTCATGGCACTCGTGGCTGGATTCAGGAATTCGCTAGGCGTTCGGCGACGTCGTCGGCGACCGCAGGCAGGGGGATGAAGCCCGGCATGGCGCTGACGCGCTCAAGCCAGGCGGTGATGCGGGGAAACTTCGACAGATCGAAACCGCCGTCGGCGGCGCAATGCGTGTAGGCGAACAGGGCGATGTCGGCGATGCCGTAAGCCTCGCCGGTGAACCAGTCGGCCTCCCGCAGGTGGCGCTCCATCACCGCCAGCGCCTGCTCGCCGCGTTCGATCAGGCGCGGCAGATCGGCGCGACGCGGAGAATCCGGCGGCGTCCAGCCGCGGATGAAACGGGCCACCGCCACGTAGGGCTCGTGGCTGTACTGCTCGAAGAACAGCCAGCTCATCGCCTGCGCGCGCTGCCAGGCATCGGTCGGCAGGTAGGCGCTGCCTTCGGCCAGCCAGCACAGGATGGCGTTGGATTCGGTCAGGATGCGGCCGTCGGCACGCTCCAGCATCGGCACCTTGCCATTGGGATTCTTCGCCAGATAGCCCGGCGTGCGGGTGGCGCCGTTCGGGCTGTCGACTTCCCTCCACTGGTAGGGGCGCCCCAGTTGTTCCAGCAGCAGGCGCACCTTGTGGCAGTTGCCGGACGCAGAGTAGCCATGGACGGTGAGGATTTCAGTGGACATGCGGCCCCCGGGCGGCAACGAACCCGGCGATGCGCGCGGCCTTGGCCAGATCCTTCTCGCGGCCGAACAGGGTCAGGATGCGCTGCTGCTCGGAGAGCGCCGGCACGCTGATCGCATGGCCGTTCACCTCCACCCGCCACTCCGACGCCACCCGTACGGGCTGCCAGTCGTCCGCCACGCGGACTTCCAGATCGCCCATCACTTCCAGCGGCATCGGCAGATGCGCGAAACGCGCGAAGCGGGACCGGAAACGGCCGTCGTCGGCGGGACGATGGTGATCGTCGCGATGCGCCGCCCACGCCTCGGCCAGGGCGTCGGCATCCCGCGCGCTGCACAGCAGGTCGACATCGTTCGGCTCCGGCCCCTCGACACCCGCCAGTTGCATCGCGGCGCTGCCGATGATCCACCAGGGATCCCGGAAACACGCGCGTGCGATTGGCATCAGGCCGGCCAGCGTGGCCATCAGGCGCGCATCGATGACCGCGGATGCCGTCATCCGCCGCGTCCCGCACGCCAGGCGTCGCGGCTCTGGCCCCAGACATCCAGTTCGATCGACTCGAACGGCGGCGGCAACCGGGTCTGGCGCAATTTGCGCGACCCCAGGCGCTCGGCCAGCTTCTGCGACGGCCGGTTTTCCGCGTCGATGCAGTGGATGACGTCGGTCCAGCCCAGGTTGTCGAACGCCCAGTCGATGGCGGGCCGGGCCGCTTCCAGCGCATAGCCCTTGCCCTGCGCCGCCTGCCGGAATGCCCACCCCACTTCATTGCCCGGCCAGCCTTCCGGCTTCCACGGTCCCAACTGCCCCAGCCACTCGCCGCTGGCACGTTCAATCACGGCGAACATGCCGAAGCCGCTCAGCCACCAGGACCCGGGCTGCCAGAGGAACCGGCGCCAGGCTTCCGGACGGGTGACCGCGCCACCAATGAAGCGAGCGGCTTCCTCGTCGGCCTGGAGTTCGGCGAAACCATCGAAATCCTCGCGTCGCGGCGGACGCAGGATCAGGCGTTCGGTTTCCAGCGTCAGTTCGTCGATACCTTGGCTCATGCGACTTTTCCTCCTTGAGCGAACCATTGCTCGCGCGACTGTCCCCAGATCTCGACCGGCTTGCCCTCATGCGGCGCCGGCAGCTCGCCCATGCGCATAAAGCGCGAGCCGAGCTTGGCCGCGACCGTCTTCGAGTTCCGGTTGTCCGGATCGATCGTATGGATGATCTCGTCCCAGCCCAGCGCAGCGAACGCCCAGTCGGCCGCCGCGCGCGCCGCTTCCGGCGCATAACCGCGACCCCACGCTTCGCGCGCGATGCTCCAGCCAATCTCGGTGCCGGGCCAACCCAGCGGGCACCAGGGCCCCACCCGCCCCACCCAGCGACCGCTGGCCTTCTCGATCACCGAGAACATCGCGAACCCTTCCATCTGCCAGCAGCCGACCATCGCCGCCAGGCTGCGGTATGCCATCGAACGCGCCTGCGTCCCGCCGATGTAGCGCGTGGCCTCCTCGTCGGCGACGAACGCCGCCCACGGCTCGTAGTCCTCGCGGCGCTGTGGTCGCAACCACAGGCGTTCGGTTTCCAGTTGCAGATCGAAGATGCTCATGGGCCTGCACCTTTGTCACGACGGATGGCGGACGGCACGGACCACGCGTCCGCACCGTCGCCTGCCCCGATGCGATCATCGCGCCGGCGGCGGGTTTGGATCACGTCCGGATCAGAACGCGCTGATCCCGGTCAGTTCGCGGCCGATGACCAACTGGTGCACGGTTTCCGTGCCTTCGTAGGTGATGACCGATTCCAGGTTCAGCGCGTGGCGGATCGCCGCGTGCTCGGTGGTGATGCCGGCGCCGCCGAGCAGGTCGCGGCATTCGCGCGCGATGTCGATGGCCATGCGGCAGTTGTTCCACTTGGCCAGCGACACCTGCTGCGGCTGCAGGGTACCGGCATCCTTGAGCCGGCCAAGCTGCAGCGACAACAATTGCGCCAGGGTGATCCGGCGGGCCATCTCGGCCAGCTTGATCTGCGCGCTCTGGGTGGCCGCCACCGGGCGGTTGAACAGGATGCGTTCCTTGGAGTAGTTCAGCGCCTCGTCCAGGCAGGCGATGGCCGCGCCGATCGGGCCCCAGGTGATGCCGTAGCGCGCCTGGGTCAGGCAGCCCAGCGGACCCTTCAGGCCCTGCACGTTGGGCAGACGGCTGGCATCGGGCACGCGCACGTTGTCGAAGAACAGCGCGCTGGTCACCGAGGCGCGCAGGCTCATCTTGTGCTTGATTTCCTGGGCGGTGAAGCCCGGCATGCCCTTCTCCAGTACGAAACCCTGGATGCCCTCGTCGGTCTGCGCCCAGACGATGGCGATGTCGGCCAGGTTGCCGTTGGTGATCCACATCTTGGAGCCGTTGATCACCCAATCGTCGCCGTCGCGGCGGGCGTTGGTCTTCATGTTGGCCGGATCGGAACCACCGTGCGGTTCGGTCAGGCCGAAGCAGCCGATCACCTTGCCGGCGGCCATGTCCGGCAGCCAGCGCTGGCGCTGCTCTTCGCTGCCGTAGGCGTAGATCGGGTACATGCACAGCGAGGACTGCACGCTGACGAAGCTGCGGATGCCGCTGTCGCCACGCTCCAGTTCCTGGCAGATCAAACCGTAGCTGACCCCGTTCAGGCCGGCGCAGCCGTACTTTTCCGGCAGCGAGGAACCGAGCAGGCCGAGATCGGCGATTTCGGGCACCAGTTCCTTGGGGAACCTGCCCTGGTCGAATGCCTCGCCGATGATGGGACGCACGCGCTCGTCGGTGAAGCGGGCCACGGTGTCCTGCACCGCGCGCTCTTCTTCGGACAGCAGGGAACGGACATCAAACAGGTCGTACGGGTTCAGGGCCATGCGGGATTCGTGCCGGTTCGGACAATCCCGCATTGTATGGGCTGCTCCGTCCGGGCGGTAAGCCTTCAGGTCGTAAAGGAAAGGCCGGCATTTCGCCGGCCTTTCGGGGGGTGTTGCGTGGAAACGTCGGGGACCGGGCTCAGCCCTTGGCGGGGGTCGCCGCGGAAGCGGTCTGGGTGACCACCTTGCCGTCGATCACCGGCAGGCGATCGCTTTCCGGCTTCTGGTCCATGCGCAGGGTGTTCTCCTGGCCGTCCAGGCGGTAGGTCACGTCGTAACCCACGACCTTTTCGCCGTTGCCCATCGCGATGCGGCTACCCGGCTTGCTGTCCATCCGCATGGTGCCGGTGGTGCCGTCCGCATTGCGGTAGGTGACGTTGTAGCCGGTCACCCGCGAGGACTGGGAACTGGCGGTCTCGGTGTGGCACTGGCGCTCGGTGCGCTCGACCACCCGGCCACCGACGTGGCGCTTGTCCACCTGGTTGCCGATCACGCCACCGGCCACCGCGCCGGCCACGGTCGCGGCCTTGCGGCCACTGCCCTTGCCGACCTGGTTGCCGAGCAGGCCACCGATGACCGCGCCGGCCACGGTACCGCCGGTATTGCCGTCACGCTCGGGCAGGCGCTCCTGCACGACCACGTCCTCGCACACCTCGTGCGGGGTGCTGGTGGTGGTGGTTTCACGCACCGGCTCGGTGCCGATCACGGTCGCATACAGCTTCTCGCTGGTGGTCACCGGCTTGACGTTGAGCACGTCCGCGTACTGCAGGGCGTCGGCCGGGATCACGTTGTCGGTCGCCGCGGCGTCATCCGTGGCCAGCGCCGGATCCGTCAGCGGCGCCGTCTCCGCCGTCGGGGTGCCCGCGGCCTTGTCACCGCCCTTCATGAAAGCGGCAGTCGCCACGCCGCCCACCAGCAGCGCGCCGGCAGCGACCAGAATCATGGTGGTGTTGTTCTTCATCGCAGCCTCCATTGCGGGCCTCGCCCGAGTCACATTACCGCATCATTCCACCACTACGAACCTGAACCAAGCCCCGTTTCTTGCAGACGAAATCGTACTTTTCGTGAACGGCGGCGCAGTCCTGCGCGACGTGCTAGCGTGTCGCCCCATCGTCCCTCCGGAGACCTGCGCCGTGGCCAATCCCCTGCTGTTGCCCGTGCTGGAATGGGCACGGAAACTGCGTTACCCGACCCTGTTCAAGATCACCGCCGGCCTGTTCGTCCTGAGCGTACTGCTGCCGCCGGGCATCGATCCGATTCCGTTCCTGGACGAGCTGGTGTTCGGCCTGGGTACGCTGCTGCTGGCGAACTGGAAGCGTCGCAAGGATCCCGCCCCGCCCCTGGAGTCCGGCCGGCCGTCGCGCTGACGTGCAACTGATCGACAGCCATTGCCACCTGGATGCCGCGGAATTCGACGGCGATCGCGACGCGGTGATCCGTCGCGCGCGCGATGCCGGGGTCGTCCACCAGGTCATCCCCGCGGTCGATGCCGACGGCTGGCCCGCGCTGGCTGCGCTGTGCCGGGAGCAACCGGACCTGCATCCGGCCTATGGCCTGCATCCGATGTACCTGGAGCGGCATCGCGAGGAACATCTGTCGCAATTGGGTGAATGGCTGGAACGGGAGCGCCCGGTCGCGGTCGGGGAATGCGGCCTGGATTACTTCGTCGAAGGACTGGAACCCGCTGCCCAGCAGCGCTATTTCGATGCGCAGCTGGCGCTGGCGCGCGACTTCGATCTGCCGGTCATCGTGCATGCCCGGCGCGCGGTGGACGCGGTCATCGCCAGCATCCGCCGGGCCGGCGGGCTGCGCGGCGTCGTGCACAGTTTCTCCGGCAGCCCGGAGCAGGCGCGCCAGTTGTGGAACCTGGGCTTCCTGATTGGCCTGGGCGGCCCGGTGACCTATGAACGCGCGCAGCGGTTGCGCGGTCTGGTCACGGCGATGCCACTGGATTATCTGCTGCTGGAGACCGACGCGCCGGATCAGCCGGATGCGGCGATCCGCGGCCAACGCAACGAGCCCGCGCGGGTATCCGTCATCTGCCGGACCATCGCGCAGCTGCGTGGTGAAAGCGAAGAAGCGATCGCCATCGCCACCCGCGAGAACGCCACGCGCCTGTTCGCCTTGCCCGCCTGACGGCGTCAGGTGGCGGACTTCCTTTCCTTGAGCAGCAATTCCAGCGCCTTGCCGACCATCGCGAAGGCGAACGCGCCGGTGATGTGCGTCGCCGCGCCCAGGCCGACGCCGCAGTCCAGCTTCAGGGCCGCGTCCGCGCCCAGTTGCGGGCGCAGGCCGCACACGCTGCCGTCGGCCTGCGGATACTTGACGTTTTCCAGCGAATAGACCGCGGTGACACCAAAGTAGCGATCCGGGTTCTTCGGGAAATTGAACTCGCCGCGCAGCTTCTTGCGGACCAGCGCCAGCAGCGCGTCATGCTCGGTGCGGGAGAGATCGCGCAGCCGGATCTGGGTGGGGTCGGTGCGCCCACCCGCCGAGCCGGAAACGATGATCGGCAGTTTGCGGCGGCGGCACCAGGCGATCATCTCGACCTTGGTGCGGAAACTGTCGCAGGCATCCAGCACCAGGTCGAAGCCGCGATCCAGCAGCTCCTCCAGGTTGCCGCCGGTCAGGAACGCCGGCACCACCTCGACCTCGATGTCCGGATTGATCGCCCGGCAGCGCTCGGCCATCGCCTCGGCCTTGTTGCGTCCGTACTGGCCCTCCAGCGCGGGCAACTGGCGGTTGGTGTTGGACACGCAGATGTCGTCGGCGTCGATCAGGGTCACGTGGCCGATACCGGACCGCGCCAGCGCCTCCACCACCCACGAACCCACGCCGCCCAGGCCCACCACCGCCACCCGCCGGCCGGCATAGCGGCTCACGCTGCCCTGCCCGTACAGGCGGTCGATGCCGGCGAAGCGATCCTTGAGGGTTTTCTTCATCCGGCAATTGTAGTCATGGCGCAGGGTGTGACGTGCGTCGTACCATGGCACGGACTTTTCCAAAGGAGCCCGCCGCATGGCCAGCCAGCCGACCGCCAAGTCGTCCAACGCTTCCCGCTACCTGTTCCTGTTCCTGATCGGCCTGGTGATTGGTGCCGTCGCCACGGTGATGGCGATGCGCGCGATCCAGGCGCGCCAGGATCCGTTCCCCGACAGCGTCATGCACGTCATGCAGAAGCATGCCGGCCTGCTGGGCGACAAGGTGGCGCAGAACCGTTGCGCGGCCACGGATACGGTGCCGCATGTGCGTGCCCTGCGCACGATGGCCAACGATCTGGAACTCGCCCTGCCCGGCCTCGCCGAGGACCAGCGCTTCGTGACCCATGCCAGCGATTTCCGCGCCAAGCTCGACGCCAGCCTGGCGACCCCGCCGACCGACTGCACCGCGGCCAAGGCGCTTGCCGATCAGGTCAAGGAAAGCTGCAAGGCGTGCCACCAGGATTTCCGCGGCTGAATTGCCGCTGACGCCGCGGCGCCGTGACGACCGCCCGGAGCGGTGCAGTTGTCATGGGGTTCACGCGGGCGGCGCGAGGATGCGTGCGACCGGGCCGCATCCCGCGCCACCCCGGTTCTGATCGATACGTCCAAGATCGGACCACGTGAACCAGGAGGACCCATGAATCTTCGTATGTTTGCCATCGGTGCCGTTGCTTCGCTGGCGCTGGCCGGCTGTGCCACCAGTTCACCCGGCTATGGCGGCGGCGGATACAACAGCGGCGGCTATCGCCCGGCTCCCTCGAACAACTATTGCGCCGATTGCGGCATCGTCGAACGCATCGACGTCGTTTCCTCCGGCCGCTCCGCGCCGGGCGCCACTGGCGCGATCCTGGGCGGCATCGTCGGCGCGGTCGCCGGTCGCCAGATTTCCGAACACACCGGCGGCAGCAAGGGCAACAAGAACATCTCCACAGTTGCCGGTGCCGCAGCCGGCGCGATGGCCGGCAACGCCATCCAGAACCGCACCACCGGCGATTCCTACAACATCACCGTGCGCATGGACGACGGCCGTCGCCTGACTTTCACCCAGCACGATCTCGGCGGCATCCGCGAGAACACCTACGTGCGCGTGCAGAACGGCCGCGTGGTCCTGCGATAGCAAGCGCCTCATACGGCGGGACGCGTTCCAGCCGCGCAAAGAAAAAGCCCGACCTGAGTCGGGCTTTTTCTTCGTGTCCGGTCGTGACCAACCGGCGCGAATCTGGCGAGACCTTACAGCGGCTGCACGGCGTCCGCCTGCAGACCCTTTTGGCCCTGCACGACGGTGAAGCTGACCTTCTGGCCTTCCTTCAGGCTCTTGAAGCCCTGTGTCTGGATGGCACGGAAATGCACAAACACGTCTTCACCGTTCTCACGGCTGATAAAGCCGAAGCCCTTGGCATCGTTGAACCATTTCACGGTTCCGGTTTCACGGTCGGACATCTACTTGCTCCTTGGAACTCTTGGGTGGTGGAAACGCCTCTCGGCGGCTGGTTGCAAGGAGGAAGCGAGGTACAACGATGTAGCGGATCATGGATCTACCGCATCTAGGCCACGATTCACGGTGACCTTGGCAAACACAGCGAGCGCACACTAACCCGCTATTTGTGAAAATGCAAACCGTCCGCAGGCACCCGAAATGGCGCCCAACCCGTTGATTCGACAAGGAGAATTTCGTTTGGACCTGACCACCCTGTATTACGTGCTGGCCGTGCTGCTCATCCTGGTAGGGCTGGCCGGGGTCATCCTGCCGGCGCTGCCCGGCCTGCCGCTGGTGTTCGCGGGCATGCTGCTGGCCGCCTGGGCGGGCGATTTCCAGCAGATCGGCTGGATTCCGCTGGTCCTGCTGGGCCTGCTGACCGCCCTGTCGGTCGCGGTGGATTTCTTCTCCACGGTGGTCGGCGCCAAGCGCGTGGGCGCCAGCGGCAAGGCGCTGTTCGGCGCGGCGGTGGGCACCTTCGCCGGCTTGTTTTTCATGCCCATTGGTCTGTTTGCCGGACCATTCGCGGGCGCACTGCTGGGCGAGTTGTGGCACGGCCGCGAGATTGGCCGCGCCACCAAGGTCGGCCTCGGCACCTGGCTGGGCATCGTGCTGGGCGTGGTGCTGAAACTGGGGCTGGCCTTTGCGATGCTCGGCCTGTTCCTGTTCGCGTGGGTGTTCTGAGTCCGCCTGCCGGTCTCCTCACCCCGGCGTCGGGCACAATCGCCCTGCCATCTTCTTCCCCCTTCCGGTTGCAACTGATGACATCACGACCCGTCCGGCACCTGCTGCCGTCCCTGATCGCCATGACCCTGGCCAGCGCGCCCGCCCTCGCCCAGGAACCACAGCCCAACGTGGTGACGCCCGAAGCCTGCCGCGCCATCGAGACCGACGCCTCCCGCCTGGCCTGCTACGACGCCGTGTTCGGACGCAGTCCTTCGGATACCCGGGCGGCCGACGCCGAAGCCAGCGCGGCGCGCACCAGCCTGGATCAGCAACAGGCGGCCAAGGCCCAGGAACCCGAACAGGGCGAGGAACGCAGCGAACGCCGCCGTCGCGGCGCCTGGTTCCGCACCGACGACCCCATGCTGCAGGAAGCACTGGCCAACGCCGGCAAGGGCTCGCTGCTGGACAGCCGCTGGGAACTGGCCAAGGACTCCAAGCTGGGCGTGTTCCAGTTGCGCGGCTACAAGCCGCTCTACCTGATGCCGGTGTTCTGGACCAGCGACAAGAACGAGATGCCGCACTCGCCCAATCCGCGCAACACGGTCACCGAGCCGCAGCCGCTGGACAACACCGAGGCCAAGTTCCAGCTGAGCTTCAAGACCAAGTTCGCCGAGAACCTGTTCGGCGACAATGGCGATCTGTGGGGCGGCTACACCCAGAGCTCGCGCTGGCAGGTCTACAACGGCGAGGAGTCACGCCCCTTCCGCGAGACCAACTACGAACCGGAAGTGATGCTGGTGTTCCGCAACAACTACAGCCTGGGCGGCTGGAAGGGCCGCATGGCCGGCGTGGGCATCAACCACCAGTCCAACGGCCGCAGCGATCCGCTTTCGCGCAGCTGGAACCGGGTGATCTTCACGGTCGGCCTGGACCGCGAGAACTGGGCACTGGTGCTGCGGCCCTGGTGGCGCGTGCCGGACGGCAACGACGACGACAATCCGGACATCGAGGATTACATCGGCCGCGGCGACGCCATGCTCACCTACAGCAAGGGCGGCCACGAGTTCACCGTGCTGGCACGCCATTCGCTGCGCAGCGGCGACAAGTCGCACGGCGCGCTGCAGCTGGACTGGGGCTTCCCGATCCATCGCAGCTTCCGCGGCCATATCCAGGCCTTCCACGGTTACGGGGAAAGCCTGATCGACTACAACCACAAGGCCACCTACATCGGCCTGGGCATCTCCCTGCTGGAGTGGTACTGATGAGCGACGTGACGATTTACCACAACCCCGCCTGCGGCACTTCGCGCAACGTGCTGGGCCTGATCCGCAATGCCGGCATCGAGCCGCGGGTGATCGAGTACCTGAAGACACCGCCGGACCGTGGCACCCTCACCGCGCTCATCGCGCGCATGGGCGTGCCGGTGCGCGAAGTCGTCCGGGAAAAGGAAGCGCTCCACGCCGAGTTGGGACTGGACAAGCCGGGCGTGGACGACGCCACCCTGATCGAGGCGATGCTCGCCCATCCGATCCTGATCAATCGTCCCATCGTGGTGACGCCGGCAGCGGTGAAGCTGTGCCGTCCTTCCGAGACGGTGCTGGACATCCTGCCGCAGCCGCAGCGCGGCGCCTTCAGCAAGGAAGACGGCGAACCGGTGGTGGACGCGGCCGGAAACCGCGTCGCCTGACGTAGACTCGGCGGGTACGGACGTACCCGCCTCCGACCGCAAAAGGATTCGCATGCCCCGCAAGCACCGCTCGTTCTTCGCCTACGCCTCCGCCCTGCTCGGCCTGTTGAGCCTGATGGCGGTGCTGTGCTTCCACTTTCCCGAACTGCTGACCAGCAAGGAATTCCGCGCGGTCTACAGCGAACAGTTCGCCCGCCACCTGCTGCTGGTGGGACTGAGCGCGGCGTTCGTGCTCGGCACGCTGGCCATCCTGCGGGATCGCAACAAGCGCATCGCCCTGATCGGCGTGGGCAGCGCGACCCTGGCGGTGCTGCTGGGCGGCACCAACGTGCAGTTCGATGCCATCGGCAAGACCCCCTACTCGCTGGGCCTGGACTGGTTCGTCATCTCGCTGTTCTTCTCGGCGCTGGTGTTCGTGCCGCTGGAACGCTACCTGGGCAAGCGCCGGGTATCGCCGCTGCGCCCGGGCTGGCGCACGGACGTGGCCTATTTCTTCATGAGCCACGTGCTGGTGCAGTTCATCCTGATCCTGGTCACCGCCTCGACCTCGACGATCGCGGGCCTGGCCGCGTTCCCGGTGCTGAAGGATGCAATCCAGTCGCTGCCGGTGTGGGCGCAGTTCCTGATCGCGGTGTTCGTGGCCGACCTGGCCCAGGCGCTGCTGCATCGCGCCTATCACAACGTTCCTTGGCTCTGGCGCTTCCATGCCGTGCACCACTCCAGCCGGGAAATGGACTGGCTGGCCGGCTCGCGCATCCATTTCATCGAGATCGTCATGACCCGCAGCGCGGTGCTGCTGCCGCTGCTGATCCTGGGCTTCTCGGCGCCGGCGGTGAATGCCTACGTGATCCTGGTCGGCCTGCAGGCGGTGCTGGCGCATGCCAACCTGGGCATTCGGTTCGGCTGGCTCGAATACCTGCTGGTGCTGCCGCGCTACCACCATTGGCATCACGCCCGGCACAAGGACTACCTGGATGTGAACTACGCCATCCATCTGCCGCTGGTCGACATGCTGATGGGCACCTTCAGGCTGCCACCGCGCCAGGAAGACTGGCCGGAGGAATACGGCGTGATGAAACTGGAGACGGTGCCGCGCGGCATCCTGCGCCAGCACATGATGCCGTTCCAGGGCGGTCGCAAGTTCGACGAATACGTCGACTGAGCAAGGGGCCGGCCCCGCCGGCCCGCCTTGCCCGGAACATGCGGCTCAGGTCCAGTCGGTCAGGCCCTCGCGGGCATAGACTTCCTTGAACGCCGGGCGCGCCTTCATGCGTCCGGCATGCGCCTTCAGCACCGGCCAGCCATCGGACGGCTTCGGCATGTTGCGCGACCAGCGCATCAGCATGGTGGCCATGAAGTCGACCACGGTGAGTTGCTCGCCGACCATCCAGGGACCGTTCGCTTCCAGGTGATCGGCCACCCGCTGCCAGGCGCCCTCGATGCGCTGGCGCGCGTGCGCGCGCACCGCCTCAACGTTCTCCTCTCCGGCGATTTCATCGGAGTAGAACCAGGCACGATAGGCCGGCAGCAGCGTGTTGGCCATGAACAGCATCCATTGGTAATAGCGCGCCCGTTCCGGCGAACCCGCCGGCGGCGCGAGATTCGCCTGCGGATGCCGATCGGCCAGGTGCAACAGGATCGCCGCTGATTCGGTGATCACCTGCCCGTCCAGATACAGCGCCGGCACCACGCCGGCGGGATTGACCCTCAGGTACTCCGGCGATTTCTGGTCGCGCTTGTCGAAATCCAGTTCGTGCAGCCGATGCGGAATGTCCAGCTCGATCATCAGCCAATGCACGACAAGGCTGGCGGTGCTGGGCGAGTAATAAAGCGTCGTCGTGCTCATCTGCTTTCCCCGTGCGTTGTCAGGACGGAATCCCGCGTCGTGGATTCCGTGTTGCATGCGTCAGAAGCAAGCCGGCTTCCCGGGCGTGGGGAGCGTTGGTGGTCAGGCCACCACCACCGGAATCTTGCCGATGCGCGCCTGCCATTCCCTCGGGCCGGTGGTGTGCACCGAGGTGCCCTGCGAATCGACCGCGACGGTGACCGGCATGTCCTGGACCTCGAACTCGTAGATCGCTTCCATGCCGAGATCGGCGAAGCCGACCACGCGCGCGGCCTTGATCGCCTTGGAGACCAGGTAGGCGGCGCCACCGACCGCCATCAGGTAGGCCGACCGGTGCTGCTTGATCGCCTCGATCGCGGCCGGGCCACGCTCGGCCTTGCCGACCATGCCCAGCAGGCCGGTCTGCGCCAACACCTGTTCGGTGAACTTGTCCATGCGGGTGGCAGTGGTCGGACCGGCCGGGCCGACGACTTCGTCGCGCACCGGATCGACCGGGCCGACGTAGTAGATGAAGCGGCCCTTCAGATCCACCGGCAGCGGTTCGCCCTTGTTGAGCATGTCGACCATGCGCTTGTGCGCGGCGTCGCGACCGGTCAGCAGCTTGCCGTTGAGCAGCAGCACCTCGCCGGGCTTCCAGCTGGCGACGTCCTCGCGGGTGATCGTGTCGAGATCGACGCGACGGCCCTTGGAGGCGTCGTAGGTCAGTTCCGGCCAGTCCGCCAGCGACGGCGGATCCAGCATCACCGGGCCGCTGCCGTCGAGGGTGAAGTGGGCGTGGCGGGTGGCCGCGCAGTTCGGAATCATCGCCACCGGCAGGTTGGCGGCATGGGTCGGATAGTCCTTGACCTTGATGTCCAGCACGGTGGTCAGGCCGCCCAGGCCCTGCGCGCCGATGCCCAGCGCGTTGACCTTCTCGTACAGTTCCAGGCGCAGTTCCTCGGCGCGGCTGGAGGCGCCGCGGGCCTGCAGATCGGTGATGTCAATCGGCTCCATCAGCGCTTCCTTGGACAGCAGCATCGCCTTCTCGGCGGTGCCGCCGATGCCGATGCCGAGCATGCCCGGCGGGCACCAGCCGGCGCCCATGGTCGGCACGGTCCTGAGCACCCAGTCGACGATGGAATCGGACGGGTTGAGCATGGCGAACTTCGACTTCGCCTCCGAGCCGCCGCCCTTGGCCGCGACGATCACCTCGACGGTGTCGCCCGGCACGACCTTGACGTTGACCACGCCCGGCGTGTTGTCCTTCGTATTGGTGCGCTTGCCCGCCGGATCCGCCAGCACCGAGGCGCGCAGCTTGTTGTCCGGATGGTTGTAGGCGCGACGCACGCCCTCGTGGACCATGTCTTCCACGCCCATCGTGGCATCGTCCCAGCGCACGTTCATGCCGATTTCCAGGAACACGGTGACGATGCCGGTGTCCTGGCAGATCGGGCGATGGCCTTCGGCGCACATGCGCGAATTGATCAGGATCTGGGCGATGGCGTCGCGCGCGGCCGGCGATTCCTCGCGCTCGTAGGCGGCGGCGAGGCTCTTGATGTAGTCGACCGGGTGGTAGTAGCTGATGTACTGCAGCGCGTCGGCGATGGACTGGATGAGGTCTTCTTGCTTGATCGAGGTCATGGAGCGTAAAGCCGGGGCTGCCGGTGGGTAGCGGGCGGAGCCTGCCATTTTAGGCCAAAGTGGCGGCCCGGCCGGATGTCACGCCACGCCGCCCTGCCCCGTCCTGGCCCGCATGAACGCCGAAACCACCTTCCAGACCCACCGTTCCCGCCTGTTCTCGCTGGCCTACCGGCTGCTGGGCAGCCGCAGCGACGCCGAGGACGTGGTCCAGGACACCTGGCTGCGCTGGCGCCAGGCCGACACCGCCGCGATCCGGGATCCGGAGGCCTGGCTGGTGACCGCGGCCAGCCGGCTGGGCATCGACCGCCTGCGCGCGGCCCGCCTGCAACGCGAGCGCTATCCCGGTCCCTGGCTGCCGGAGCCGGCCGAGATCGACGACAGTCCCGGGCCCGAGCAGGGCGCCGAACTGGCCGAACAGGTCTCGCTGGCCTTCCTGGCGGTCCTGGAACGCCTGGGTCCGGAAGAACGCGCGGCCTTCCTGCTGAAGGAAGCCTTCGATTACGACTACGCCCGCATCGGCGAACTGATTGGCCACAGCGAGGCCAATTGCCGCCAGCTCGTGCACCGGGCACGCGCAAGGTTGCAGGCCGAACGGCCGCGGTTCGAGGTGGCACCCGAGCGCCATCGCCGGCTGCTGGAACGGTTCATGCACGCGGCGCGGGTCGGCAACCGCGAGGCCGTGGCCGCCCTGCTGCACGAGGACGCGCGGCTGGTGTCCGATGGCGGCGGCAAGGCCACCGCGGCAATCCGGCCGCTGCTGGGTGGCGAGCGCATCGCGCGCCTGTTCTGGGCCGCGTACCGGCGCCCGCAACCGGAAACCGAATGGTGCATGGGCCGGGTCAACGGCGAGCCGGCGGTGCTGCGCTACCGCGACGGCCGGCTGGTCTCGGTGATGGTGGCGATCAGCGACGGCGAACGCATCGTCGAACTGCTGACGGTGATGAATCCGGACAAGTTGCCCCTGCTGGAACGTGTCACGCCGCCGGACACAGCGCCGTCCCTGGGGTGAAGCGCGACATCCCGTCCGCGCATCCCGAAGAAACCGATGTCCCTCCCTCGCGTCAACTACACCTCCCTGGCCAGCGAAGCCTACAAGGGCCTGCTGAAAATCAGCCACGGCCTCCATCATGGTTCGCTGGACGCCATCCTGCTGGATCTGGTCAAGCAGCGCGCGTCGCAGATCAACGGCTGCACCTTCTGCCTGGACATGCACGGCAAGGCCCTGCGCGATGCCGGCGTCGATCCGCGCAAGCTCGATACCCTTGCCGGCTGGCACGAGAGTCCGTTCTACGATCCGCGCGAGCGCGCCGCGCTGGCCTGGACCGACGCCCTGACCCGGGTCGGCGACACCCATGCGCCCGACGAGATCTACGCCGGCCTGCTACCGCACTTCGACGAAACCCAGATCGCCGAATTGACCTTCGTCATCGCCGTCATCAACGCCTGGAACCGCATGGGTGTCGGACTGCGCTCGCCGCTGCCGGGCACCTGAGCAGCCGAAGGAAACGGGGCGGTGCCAGTCACCGCCCCCGTTCTTCGGCCAGGGACTCGGCCATCTGCCGCACTTCATCCAGGGTGCGGGCATCGATCGTGATCCATGTGAAATCTCCCGAACGGGAGCGTCCCAACAGGTGCATGCCGGCAGCCTGCGAGTGCTTAAACACGAGTTGATCGCCGGTCATCCGCGCAATGAACTCGAAGGACGACGGTGGCACAGCGCTATGCATATGGGCGTTCGCCACGAACAGTTCGGCGGCGCGCCGGCTGGCGGCGACGAGCAGATGGTCGCCGGTTCCGTCATTCATCCTCAACGGTACGATTCCGACATCGCCCTGGGGAGGCACCAGCGCGACCAGCAACTCATGGTTGATCAGCACTCCCAGCAGGCGTCCCCGCGAGGTGTCATCCGCATCCAGGAGCCGTTCCAGTTCGGACATCGGCTCGTCCTCCGGGCTCCGGCGAACCCATGCCCATACCGCCAGCACGAGCAGGCCCGCCACCGCCACCACCAGCCACCATCCTCCCGCCATTCCTACGCCTCGCTTTTCGTCTTCGACCCTGTCGCGGTTCGGCGCATGGGCCGAGACCTTCAGCGCGGCAGGGTCATGCGTGCGGACGCACGGTGCAACGGATGACGTCCCACATCCGCCGGAACTCCCGCCATCACGACAAAGTGGGCACAATGCGGCATGGCTTCCGCCCCCGCTCCCCCGCCTGCCGCCGGCACCAAGCCCCGGCGCGGTGAAAAGTCCGGCCCCAGCCTGCGCGATCGCTTCAACGCGATGCGCAACCTGCCGCCTTTCCTGAAACAGATCTGGGCGACCAGTCCCGGCCTGACCGTGGCCAGCCTCGGCCTGCGCCTGATCCGCGCCCTGCTGCCGGTCGCCACCCTGTACGTGGGCAAGCTGATCATCGACGAGGCCATCCGCCTGGTCGGCCTCGGCCTGCCGCAGACCAGCCTGGCGGAACTCTGGCACGGCGGCCAGCTCGATACGCTGCTCGGCCTGCTGGCTTTGGAATTCGGCCTGGCCATCCTGTCGGACCTGCTGGGCCGGTTCGTCAGCTACGCCGATTCGCTGCTGTCGGAACTGTTCACCAACGCGACCAGCATCCGCCTGATGGAACATGCCGCGCGGCTGGACCTGGAGGACTTCGAGGATCCGGATCTGCAGGACAAGCTGGATCGCGCGCGCCGCCAGACCATGGGGCGGATGAACCTGATGAGCCAGCTGTTCGGCCAGGCGCAGGACGCGATCACCGTGATCAGCTTCGCCGCCGGCCTGCTGGTGTACGCGCCCTGGCTGATCCTGTTGCTGATCGTGGCGCTGGTGCCGGCGTTCGTCGGCGAGGCGCATTTCAACGCGCTGGGCTATTCGCTCAACTTCCAGTGGACCCCGGAACGCCGGCAACTGGAATACATCCGCCAGACCGGCGCCAGCGTGGAAACGGCCAAGGAGGTGAAGATCTTCAACCTCCACCGCTTCCTGATCGATCGTTACCGGAAACTGGCCGAAGGCTTCTACCGCGCCAACCGTTCGCTGGCGCGCCGCCGCGCCCTGTGGGGCACCCTGCTGGCCGGGCTGGGCACGCTGGGCTACTACGTGGCCTATGCCTATATCGCGTGGCGCACCGTGCGCGGCGATTTCAGCATCGGCGACCTGACCTTCCTGGCCGGCAGTTTCCTGCGCCTGCGGCAATTGCTGGAAGGGCTGCTGATTGGTTTCTCGCAGGTCGCCGGGCAGGCGCTGTACCTGGACGATCTGTTTTCGTTCTTCGAAATCACGCCGGAAATCGTGTCGCGGCCCGGAGCCACGCCGGTGCCGCGCCCCATCCGCGAAGGTTTCCGTTTCGAGAACGTCGGCTTCCGCTACCCCGGTGCCGAACGCTGGGCGGTGCGCGGACTGGATTTCCAGCTGCGCGCCGGCGAGGTGCTGGCGCTGGTCGGCGAGAACGGCGCCGGCAAGACCACCCTGGTCAAGCTGCTGGCGCGGCTGTACGACCCCGACGAGGGCCGTATCCTGCTGGACGGACGCGACCTGCGCGAGTACGACGTCGACGATCTGCGCGCCAGCATCGGCGTCATCTTCCAGGACTTCGTGCGCTACCACCTGACCGCCGGCGAAAACATCGGCGTGGGCCAGGTCGACGCCATGGACGACGCCGCACGCATCCGCGAATCCGCGCGTCGCTCGATGGCCGATGAAGTGATCGCTTCGCTGCCGGACGGCTATGACCAGTTGATCGGCCGCCGCTTCAAGACCGGCGTGGATCTGTCCGGCGGCCAGTGGCAGAAGATCGCCATCGCCCGCGCCTACATGCGCGACGCGCAGGTGATGATCCTGGACGAACCCACCGCCGCGCTGGATGCACGCGCGGAGTTCGAGGTGTTCCAGCGTTTCAAGGAGCTGTCCAGCGAACGCACCGCCGTGCTGATCTCGCACCGCTTCTCCAGCGTGCGCATGGCCGATCGCATCCTCGTGCTCACTGAAGGCCGCCTGGAGGCCAGCGGCACCCACGACCAGCTCATGGCCGAAGGCGGCCGCTACGCCGAGTTGTTCGAACTGCAGGCCGCCGGCTACCGTTGACCCCTACCCCCGGGAGATTTCCGATGCCCCATCGTTCCGCGTTGTTCCTTGCCCTGTTCGCTGCCACCGCACTGTCCGCCTGCCAGGCGCGCGATGGCGATTCCCCGGCCCCCGCCGCGGCGAAGCCCGCGCCCGCGCAGGCGCCGGCCGCACGCGCGCTGTCCAGCGCCCTGGGCAGCATCCAGGTCACCGAACTGGCGCGCGGACTGGATCATCCGTGGGGACTGGCGCTGCTGCCGGAAGGCGGATTCCTGGTCACCGAGCGCTCCGGACAATTGCGGCGGATCGGCGCCGACGGCGCCATTTCCGCGCCACTGACGGGCGTGCCCAAGGTCTTCGCCGAAGGCCAGGGTGGCCTGCTGGACGTGGTTCTCGCGCCCGACTTCGCCAGCAGCCGGCGCATCTACCTGAGCTTCGCCGAACCCGGCGACAACGGCACCGCGGGCACCGCGGTGGCCAGCGCCACGCTGCGCGCGGATGCGCTGACCGGGGTGAAGGTCATCTATCGGCAGGAACCCAAGCTGGACGGTCCCAACCATTTCGGTTCGCGGCTGGCCTTCGACGCCCAGGGCCATGTGTTCATCAGCCAGGGCGAACGCAACCATCGCCCGACGTCGCAGGAACTGGGCAAGCTGCAAGGCAAGCTGGTGCGGTTGAACCTGGATGGCAGCGTGCCACAGGACAATCCCTTCGTCGGCAAGACCGGCGCGCGCCCGGAAATCTGGAGCTTCGGCCACCGCAACATGCAGGGCCTGGCCATCGATCCGCGCACCGGCAAATTGTGGGAGTCCGAGCACGGTCCGCGCGGCGGCGACGAAATCAACCTGCCGCGCCCCGGCCTCAACTATGGCTGGCCGATCATCACCCATGGCATCAACTACTCCGGGCTGCCGATTCCGGAAGCACAGGGGCGGGAAAAGACCGGCCTGGAAGCGCCCTACCACGTCTGGGAAAAATCGCCGGGCCTGAGCGGCATGGCGTTCTACACCGGCCATGCCGGTTCGTCATGGAACGACAGCCTCTTTCTGGGTTCGCTCGCCGAGCGCAACCTGATCCGCCTGGGGCTGGAGGGCGACCGGATCGTGTCCGAGGAACGGCTGCTCAACGAAATCGGCGAGCGCGTCCGCGACGTGCGGGTGGGTGCGGACGGCAAGGTCTACGTGCTGACCGACGAGAACGACGGCAAGCTGCTGCGGATCGCGCCGCCGGAGGCGCGGCCATGATCCGCGTGTCCTCCCTGCTGCTGGGCCTGGCCCTGCTGCCGCTGGCCGGCACCGCGCAGACGCCGCTGACCTTCGCCGAGGCCAAGGCGCAGGCGGATCGCGACGAAGCCTCGCTGGGCGCAACCGCGCGCGCGACGTTCCTGCAGGCGCAGTCGCGGCAACTGGAGGCCAGCGTCGCCAACTGCGCCAACCCGGGCCACGACACGTCCGCCTTCGTCATCGTCGCCGAAATCGATGCGCGCGGCCGCATCACGCGGACCTGGCGCCAGGGCGATACCGCGCTGGCGACCTGCGTTGAAAAGGAACTCAACGGGCGCTTCCTGGAGCCACCGCCGCGCGCGCCCTTCCTGGCCGCGTTCGAACTGAGTTTCACCCCATGAACGGCGCCGACATCAACGCGCTGTTGCACGCACGGTTGCCGGAAGGCGCTCCCCTGCAGATTCCGCCGCCCTGCCTGGTCGACATGCAGGGCGAGGTCGTCGAATACGTCGAAGGACAAGTGCTGCGCATGCGATTCCCGGTGCTGCCGCGCTACCGGAATCCGATCGGCCACATGCAGGGCGGCTTCATCGTCGCGGCGCTGGACAATACGCTGGGCCCGTTTTCCTACCTGATCGCACCACCCAGCGCGACCACTTCGCTCAATACCCAGTATCTGCGCCCGGTGACGCCGGAGGTGCCATACATCGTCTGCGCCGCGCGACTGGTGGAACGCACGCGCGGCCAGTTGCACCTGGCCGGCGAAGCGCGTGGCCCCGACGACAAGGTGCTGGCCCTGTGCCAGGCGGTGTGCCAGATCCTGCCGACGCGTCCTGCTGCCTGATTTGGCCCTTGCGCCCCTGTGGGAGCGACGTCAGTCGCGACCGCAAACCCGGAAGCAGCCAGTTCCCGCGGTTCAACGCGAATGCGCGGATGACAGGCAACCCAATCTTCCGGTCGCGACTGACGTCGCTCCTACGGCAGGGATGGGTTCAGAACAACTCGCCCTGCGGCGACACCGGCAGCGAATAGTCCAGCCTGCCCTCCACCAGCCGCGCGGCGGCGGTCAGCGGATGGATTTCGTGGCGCCCGCCATCGCGCAGGTGGACGACCTGCCAACCGTCGGCGGTGAATGCATCGGCGATCAATCCACGGTGGCAGGTGCGCCAGTCCGCCTCGGCGCAAAGGAACGCCGTCGGGCGGCGTGCCGCGAGTTCGGCCAGCGTGGCGCGGGCATCGATGAAGGCCGGTGTCTGCATGTAGTCCGCATAGCCGCGGAATCCGGGTTGACGCCAGGCCGTGTTGACCGAATCCGGGCGCGGTTCGCGCCGTCCGCCCAGCGAAGGCATCGGCCGGTAGTCGATGTCCCGTTCCGACAGGCCACGCAACAGCGACGCACCCGCGAACTGTGGATGGCGCTGCGAGGCGGCATAGCGGCGCACGTCGACGACGACCTCGATGCCGGCGTCGGCCAGGATCGCCATGAACGCCTCCCAGTCATGGCTGGAATGGCCGATCGTCCAGATGCGTCGCGCCGCCTCAGGCAAGCTCGAAACGATCCGCATCCAGCATCGCGGGAAAACGCTCGCGATGCGCCGACAGCGCTTCCGCCGAGATGGTGGTGGTGGCGACGCCCTCGCCCGGTCCCAGTTCCACCTGCGGCTGGCCCAGGAAATCGATCACCGCGCTGTCGCCGGAATAGTCCAGATTGTTGCCGTCGGTGCCGGCACGATTGACCGCGGCGACGAAGCACAGGTTCTCGATGGCCCGCGCGCGCAGCAGCGTGCGCCAGGCGTGGGCCCGCGCCGCAGGCCAGTTGGCGACGAAAATCTGCAGATCGAAGTCCAGTTGCCCGGGCCGCTCGACGTCGTAGCGGTTGCGGCAGAACACCGGGAAGCGCAGGTCGTAGCAGACCTGCGGATTGATCCGCCAGCCTTTCCATTCCACGGTCAGGCGTTCCCGGCCGGCGGCGTAGCGCTTGTGTTCGTTGGCGTAGCGGAACAGGTGGCGCTTGTCGTAGCTGTGCAGCGCACCGTCGGGCGTGGCCCACAACAAGCGGTTGAACACGCCCTCGTCCGTGCGCAGCTGGACGCTGCCGGTGACCGCCGCGTCGAGCTTGCGGGCCTGCTCGCGGATCCAGGCGACCGTCTCCCCGTCCATGCCCTCGGCGCGATCGATGGCGTCGTTGCTGAAGCCGCTGGTGAAGGTCTCCGGCAGGATCACCAGATCCGTGGTTCCGGCCAGCGGCGCGATCAGATCGCCGTAGTAGGCGCGGTTGCCGGCGGGATCGTGCCAGCGGGTGATGCCCTGGACGAGGGAAAGGCGCAGGTCCTGCATGGGGGTCTGGATCCGTTTGTCAGGGAAGGCTACAGCTTCTTCAGGCGTTCGATGGCGGCGTCGAGGGTGGCCGCGTTCTTGGCGAAACACAGCCGCGCCAGACGCTGGCCGGTGGGCGGCGCCTCGTAGAACGGCGACAGCGGAATCGCGGTGACGCCGTGCTCGATGGTCAGCCAACGCACGAACTCGGTGTCCGGCAGATCGCTCACCGCCGAGTAGTCCACCAGCTGGAAATACCCGCCCGGCACCGGCAGCGGCTTGAGTCGGGTTTCCAGCAGTTGCGCGCGGAAGCGGTCGCGCTTTTCCTGGTAGAACGCACCCAGTTGCTCGTAGTGTTCCGGTTCGTCGCGGATCATCGCCGCGAACGCATGCTGGGCCGGCGCGAAGGTGCAGAACACGTTGTACTGGTGGACCTTGCGGAATTCGGCGCTGAGCGCGGGCGGCGCGATCGCGTAGCCGATTTTCCAGCCGGTGCAGTGGTAGGTCTTGCCGAAGCTGGATACCACGAAGGCACGCTCGGCCAGTTCCGGGTAGCGCAGCACCGATTCATGGCGGCGGCCGTCGAACACGATGTGCTCGTAGACCTCGTCGGAGATCAGGTAGATGCCGGTGTCGCGCAGCAGGTCGGCCAGCGTGCGCAGATCCGCTTCATCCAGCATGGCCCCGGACGGATTGTGCGGGCTGTTGATGATCAGCAGGCGGGTGCGCGGCGTGATCGCCGCCTGGACCTTGTCCCAGTCGACCACGAAAGTCTGCGGATCCAGCGCGACGTGCACCGCGCGCGCGCCGGCCAGATCGATTGCCGGCTCATAACTGTCGTAGGCCGGGTCCAGCACGATCACTTCCTCGCCCGGGCGCACCACCGCGTGGATGGCGTTGAACAGTGCCTCGGTGGCGCCGCTGGTCACGGTGATCTCGGTATCCGGATTGACCTGGCGGCCGTAGCAGCGCAGCACCTTTTCGGCGATCGCCTGGCGCAGCGGGGCGACGCCGGTCATCGGCGCGTACTGGTTGTGGCCCTCGCGCATGGCGCGATCCAGTTCGTCGACCAGTCGCTGCGGCACCGCGAAATCGGGAAAGCCCTGCCCCAGGTTGACCGCGGCATGCTCGGCGGCCAACTGCGACATGACGGTGAAGATGGTGGTGCCCACCTTGGGCAACTTGGTTTCGAGTGGCATCCGCCGGTCCGGTCTCACAGGGGGACTGCGGAGTGTACGCAATGACGGTGTCCGGCGATGATGGGGCCATGAACGGATACAGCGTTCCCGATCCGGAAAAATGCCGGCTGGCACGCGCCTGGTGCGCCGCCCGCTACGAAGCGCGGGTGGGTGCGGGCGCCTTTCCGCTGCGGATAGGCGAACCCGCTCCCGCGCTGGAACGGCAGATCCCCGCGGAGTGCTATCTATGGATCACCGCCTGGAATCCGCCGCTGGCCGCCCGCAGCGCGGAACGGAACCGGCAGGCCGACCAGCGCCTCGTGGCCTGGCTGCGGGAAGCCGGCCGTGCGTACGTCCCTGCCAGCGCCAGCGACGATGAGGGCCGCTGGCACGAACCGGGCTGGCTGGTGCTGGATCTGGCCCGCGACCAGGCCGACGCGCTCGCGCGGGCCTTCTCCCAGGGCGGCATCCTGTATTGGCGGCATGCGCAGCCGGTGCGCCTGCGCCTGATGTGGCCGGCGCCGCCGGGCGTGTCCCGGCTCTCCGGACTCGCTGGCGTCGAGTGGGTCGGCTGAGCCCCGTGGGCGGCGTGAAGGCTCGCATACAATAGCCGGCTGATTGCCCGCCCGAGACCCGCCTTCCCGCGAAGGCTCCGCCTGATGATCGATTCCGTTCCGAACCACCCGCCGCTGCTGGCCGCCCATGGCCTGGCCTTCTCGCGCAACGACGAACCGGTGTTCGGCCCGCTGGAATTCGCGGTGGATGCCGGCGAGGCGCTGCTCGTCCAGGGCGGCAACGGCGCCGGCAAGACCACCCTGCTGCGCGTGCTGGCCGGGCTGCTGCGCGCGGACCGCGGCGACATCACCATCGACGGACGCGCCGCCAATGCCACCCAGCGTTCGCGCGCCATCGCCTACCTGGGTCATCTGCCGGCGCTGAAGGCGGATCTGGATACGCTGGAAAACCTCAACTTCCTGTGCGGCCTGCACGGCCGCCGCGCCCGCCAGATGCCGGGCAACGCGCTGGCGATGGTCGGCCTGGCCGGCTACGAGGACGCGCTGGCACGGCAGCTCTCGGCGGGGCAGAAAAAACGCCTTTCGCTGGCGCGCCTGTGGCTGTCGCCCGCGCCGCTGTGGCTGCTGGACGAGCCCTACGCCAATCTTGATCTGGAAGGCATCAACCTGGTCAACCGGATGATTTCCGCCCACCTGCGCAGCGGTGGCGCCGCCCTGGTCACCACCCACGGTGCCTACGCCGCGCCGCCGGTGCAGACCCGCATGCTGATGCTGGGAGGTGCGGCATGAGCACGCCGGGCCTGTTCGCGTCGGCCTCGGCGCTGGTGGTGCGCGATCTGCGGTTGATGTGGCGCCGCCGCGGCGACTCCCTGCAACCGGCGTTGTTCGCCCTGCTGGTGGTGGTGGTGTTCGCGCTGGGGCTGGGCGGTGAACCGGACGCCCTCGGCAAGGTGGCCTCGGCGGTGATCTGGGTGGCGGTGCTGCTGGCCGGCCTGCTGTCGCTGGATACCCTGTTTCGTGGCGATGCCGAGGACGGTTCGCTGGAGCAATGGATCCTGGCGCCGGTGCCGCTGGCCTGGCTGGTCGCGGTACGCGTACTGACCCACTGGGCGACCACCGCGCTGCCGCTGATCCTCGTCACCCCGCTGCTCGGCGAACTGCTGCACCTGCCGCGCGCGCAGTTGCCGGCACTGCTGGCCTCCCTGGCGCTGGGCACGCCGCTGCTGAGCCTGCTCGGCGCCGTGGTCGCGGCGTTGACGGTCGGCATGCGACGCTCGGGCATTCTGGTCGCGTTGCTGGCATTGCCGCTGTACGTGCCGATCCTGGTGTTCGGCGCGGGCAGCGTCGCCGCCAGTGCCCAGGGCCTGGACGGCAGTGGCGCCCTGTTGCTGCTCGGCGCCGGACTGGTGCTGTCGCTGGTGCTGGCACCATGGACGGCCGCGGCCGCGATCCGCATCGCCCTCAACTGATTCCATCCCGCCCATGACGGATTTCCCCGGCCATCCGCACTACCCGTCCGACAAGGGCTCCCGCCCGCGCAGCGACGTGTCGGGACGGGTGGAGCTGCGCATCGAGAAGTTCATCGAGGCGGCGACCGAGGTATTCCTGGAAAAGGGATACCGCAATGCGCGCCTGAACGACGTGGTCGCGCGCTCGGGCGGTTCGCTGTCCACGCTCTACAACGCGTTCGGCGACAAGCACGGCCTTGCGCTGGCAATCATGAAGCGCAGCATCGCCGCGTTCGGCGAAGGGCTGGAAATGCTGTACCGCTCCGACCTGCCGCCGGAACAGGCGTTGCCGCTGGCCGCCGAGCGCATGGTCGAGGAGATCCTGTCTCCCGGCCGGATCGTCACCCATCGCATCGTGATCGGCGAAGGCCTGTGCTTTCCCGAACTCCGTGACTGGTTCATGGAACACGGCGTGACGCCCGCCGAGCGCCTGCTCACCCAATACTTCGAGCGCGAAAAGCGCAGCGGGCGGCTGATCCTCGAACATCCGGCGCTCGTCGCGGATCGCTTCTACATGATGGTGTTCGGCGGGGTCATCCTGCGCTCGGTCAACGGCCGCATCGGCGTGGCCGACAAACCGCGGGTGAAGGTGGAAGCCTGCGAGGCGGTGTCGATCTTCCTGGAAGGCGTGCTGCCCCGCGCCTGAGCGGTTTTCCCGCTCGGGGGGGAATTGAGATCGGCACTATCCGGGAAACGTAGCAAGAGCCGTTGGCATTCGCGCTTTCATGCTGCACTGCAACTTGATCTTCCTTCTTCATTCACTCAGCGTTTATCGTAATGAACGTTACAAGCCCTGCGGCTAGCCAGCCTTGGTCAGCCAGGCGCAAGGGAGAGAAGGATGCGGCGCGCACTATTGGGTCTGATGTTTGTCTTGGCGGCGGTGGCCATGCTCGGAGCGAGCTGGCTGGCGCCGGTGATGGCGCAGAGCGCCCCCACCGGGTTTGATCCCTCGAAACTGCCCGGCACCCATTTCGGCAGCCAGGACGGCGTCGCCCACGACTTCGCCGATGCACCCGGTTTCGCCTTCGCGACCGTGCCCGCGAATCCGCTGCAGCCGACCGCCAAACCGATCGGCGAAGCCACCTGCACGGCGTGCCATTCCAAGGAACAGGACAACTTCGCCCACAGCGTGCACGCGCTGGGCATGCAGGTCGCGCAGCAGGCCAATCCGGCCACCCCGACCTGCGAGGCCTGCCACGGACCCGGCTCGGCGCATGCGCAGAACCCGACCGCCAAGGGCAGCATCATCGCCTTCACCCATGACGGCGGCACGCCGGTGTCGGCGCAGACCGGCAGTTGCCTGGGTTGCCATGCGGGCGGACCGCGCGACAGCTGGCTGGGTTCGGTGCACCAGCGCAACGATCTGTCGTGCAGCGATTGCCACAACCCGATGGCGCGCCTGTCCGCCGAGGGCCTGACCGCGCGCCAGTCGGTCAGCGAGACCTGCGCGACCTGCCACAAGGATGTGCGCCAGCAGTTCAACCGCCGCTCGCACATGCCGCTGCCGGAAGGCGAGATGACCTGCGCGGATTGCCACAATCCGCATGGCACGCTCAACGCTTCGCTGCTCAAGACCGACACGGTCAATGAAACCTGTTACCAGTGCCACGCGGAGAAGCGCGGTCCGTTCCTGTTCGAACACGCGCCGGTGCGCGAAAGCTGCCTGAACTGCCATACCCCGCATGGCTCCAACCAGCATGCGCTGCTGGTGGCGCCGGTGCCGATGCTGTGCCAGCAGTGCCACTCGCACACGCGCCATCCGAACGATCTGTTGACCAGCGCGTCGCTGGGCACCGGTCCGGCACCGGACGAGCGCCTGATGGGACGCGGCTGCCTGACCTGCCACGCGCAGATCCACGGCTCCAACCACCCGTCCGGTCCCCGTCTCCACAAGTAGCGGAGGGAACATGATCGTCTCGACCTTCCGCACGTCCCGTCCGCCGCGACTGGCCGTGCTGGCCCTGGCGCTGTCCCTGGCCGGCCTGGCCCAGGCGCAGGACAGCGGCGTGGGCACGGATCTGCATTTCGGCAACGCGCTGGACCCCACCGGCATGCGCGGCATCGGCTGCGACGCCGATGGGATGAGCTGGCTGCGCGCCGGCTCGCGGCGTACGCCGACCGGCTTCCTCTACCCCTGCGCGCCGGCGTGGCCGGAACTGAAACCACACGGCGAGTGGGCCTATGAGGGCAGCGTCGGCCTCGGCTACCTGCATGTCTCCGGCGACGAACGCGCGACCCAGTGGCGCCGCTTCAACGATTTCGACGACGGCGTGATGGTGGATGCGCGCTTCCGCCTGCAGCGCGCCAGCGATGGCAGCTATCTGGATTTCCGCGCCAGCCGCATCAACGAGCACAACCAGTTCTACCGCGCGGTGTTCGGCCGTGCCGGCAAATTCCGCGTGCAGGCCTTCGTGCGCAGCCAGCCCAACGTGACCAGTGGCAACGCGCGTTCGATCTGGAACGGCGTCGGCAGCCAGCACCTCACCCTGGCGGGCGGCCTCACCCCGGCCGCCAGCACGCCGGCGCAGGTCGCCGCCGTGGCCGGCGCGCAGCCGGAACGGTTCCTGCGCGTGGTCCGCGACAAGCAGGGGCTGGGCATCAACTATTTCATCAACCCGCGCTGGGCCGCGTACTTCAACGCCAGCCATGAACAGCGCGAAGGCGCGCGCCCGTTCGGCGGGCCGTTCTTCTTCAACTACCCGTTCCCCGCCAACGGCGGCATCTACGAGATCCCGCGCCCCATCGACGACAGCACCGTCAACGTCAACGGCGGCGTGCGCTTCACCGGCAACCTGTGGCGGATGGATGTCAGCTATACCGGTTCGTTCTTCCGCAACCGCTTCAACGGCTATGACTACCAGGTCCCGTTCGGCCTGTACTCGGTGGTGCCGGGCGTAACCCCGCCACCGCGCACCAGCGGCGAATTCGCCTACGAACCGGACAACAATTACCACCAGTTGCGCGCGGTGTTCACCCGCAAGCTGCCGTGGAATGGCGAGCTGACCTTCAACACCTCGTTGGGCACGATGCGCCAGAACGAACGCCTGCTGGCGCCGATGAACTGCCAGGGCCAGTTCGGCCTGCCGATCGGGCCGGGCTTCCTGTTTGACTGCGCCGACTGGAACACGCCGGACGCGCTGTCGCGCAAGACCGCCGATCTCGGCATCGACACCCAGCGCCTGGACGTGCGTGCGGTGTTCCAGCCGCGCAGCACGCTGACGCTGCGTGGCCAGGCCAAGTACTACCGCGAGGACTACGACGGGACCTACCAGGCCTATAACCCGCTGACCGGCCAATGGGGCTACGTGGCCGAGAATGGATCACAGGGCAGCGTGGTGCCTGGCGAAGCCGGCGTGTGGGATCCGCTGCTCGCGCCCTCGGTCATCACCCGCGTGCGCAACCTGCCGCTGGACAAAGAAACCCAGGAGGTCTCCATGGGGCTGGACTGGCGCCCGAACGCGCGCCACACGCTGGGCGCGACCTACACCCATACCGCCATCGAGCGAGCGCATCGCGAGGTCGCGACCACCCGCGACGACAGCCTGCGCCTGACCTGGAACAACCGCGCCCGCGACTGGCTGACGCTGCGCGCCAACTACACCTACCTGGATCGCGGCGGCAGCCGCTATTTCTACGATCCCTACGAATTCACCTTCTCCACCGATCTGCCCGGTTTCCAGGAACCGGCCGGCGGCGTGCCCGCGCATACGGTGTCCGCCCTGCGCAAGTACGACCTCGCCAGCCGGACCCAGCACAAACTGGATCTGATGGCGACCTTCATCCTGCCGCGCGAAATGACCCTGTACGCGTCGGTGCGCGGCGAGCGCAACGACTACGACGCCGAACTGGGCCGGCAGGACTACGACACCCGCGGTGCCACCCTGCAATGGGAATGGCAGCCCGCCACCACCACCGTCGCCAGCGCCTGGCTCGGCTACGACCATTCGGACCTGGGCATCGCCAACGTCAACGACGGCACCCCCACTCCGGATCCCACGCTGGGCGGCCCGACCTATCCGCTGGCCAACCGCTGGTGGCTGGATGACATCCAGCGCAACCGCTACGCCGGCATCAACCTCAACCAGGCCATCGGGCGCGCCAGCCTGGACGTGGCCTGGAACTGGACCGACTCGCGCGGCACCACCCGCTACCGGTTCGCCTCGCCCGGCGCACTGGCCAATCCCGCGCTGGCGGCCTCGGCCGACGGCCGCTATCCGCCGATGCTCTACCGGGTCAATTCACTGTCGGTCGGATTGAGCTTCCCGGTCGGCCCACGCACGCGGATGCGGGTGTTCGATACCTACGAGCGTGGCCGGCTGTCGGACTGGCACTACCTGGGTTTCGACGAAACCCGCGTGTTCGATCATCGCGTCTACACCGACGGAGGGCCTGGGGACTATCGGGTCAACCTGGTCGGGGTGAGCGTGGAGGTGCTGCTGTGAAGACCTTCGGCATGCTCGCATTCGCCGTCGCGATGGTGCTGGGCGCAAGCCTGGCCGGTGCGGATGAACCCGCCGCCGCGCAGGATCCCGCGTCGTCGCAGGAGCCCGCTCCCGCATCGGAACCAGGCGAAGAAGCCATCGCCGCCGCCGCATCAGCGGGTCCCGGACCGGGCTACCGGGACCTGCGCCGGATCACGCTCCTGCAAGGCGATGCCGCCGCCGGAAAAGCCAAGTCCGAGCTCTGCGCCGCCTGCCACGGCGCCGCAGGCATCTCGATCGCGCCGAACTTCCCCAACCTGGCGGGCCAGCGCGCGGATTACCTGTACTGGGAACTGGTGGAGTACCAGAGCGGCGCGATGCCGGAATCGGCGATGACACCGCTGGCCGCCAGTCTGGGCGATCAGGACATGCGCGACCTCGCGCTCTACTACGCCAGCCTGCCGGCCGGCCGCGCGCTCGCGCAGGAAGAAGCGCCGGCGCCGGATGCGGCCCTGCTGGAACGGGGCCGGCAATTGTTCATGGAAGGCGAACCCGGCAAGGGACTGCCCCCCTGCCAGGGCTGTCATGGTGCCGATGCCGGCGGCCACCCGCTCGCTTCGCGGGTGGATCGGGAAGGCCATGCGCCCTGGGCTGCGTATCCCGCGCTGCGCGGCCAGAATGCGATATACCTGCAACTGCGCCTCAACGCCTTCCGCACCGGGCAGCTTCATCATTCCACCAACGATTTCGTGATGGCGGGCGTCGGCCAGCGGCTGGACGACGACAGCATTTCCGCCCTGTCGGCCTGGCTGGCCGCACAGGGCCCCTGACCCGGCCATCTCCCGTTCAATTCAACCCTACATAATTCAACCCCCACGTTCCGGAGAATCGCCATGAACCGCCTCGCCCTGCTTGCCGTGCTCGCCCTGTCCGCCTCGCCGCTGGCCGCCCGCGCCGCCACCTGTTCGGTGGACCTGGAAGGCAACGACGCCATGAAGTACAACCTGGCCAACATCGACGTCAGCAAGAGCTGCAAGACCTTCACCATCAACCTCAAGCACACCGGCAAACTGGCCAGGAACGTGATGGGCCACAACGTCGTCATCGCCAAGACCGCCGACATCGCCGGCATCGATACGGACGGCATCAAGGCGGGCCTGGCGGCCGACTACATCAAGGCCGGCGACACCCGCGTCATCGCCCACAGCAAGGTGGTCGGCGGCGGCGAAAGCACCTCGGTCCAGATTCCGGTCGCCAAGCTGGCCGGCGGCCCGTTCTCGTTCTTCTGCAGCTTTCCCGGCCATTCCGCGCTGATGAAGGGCACCCTGACCCTCAAGCCTTGACCCGGGTCAAGACCAGCGGGGCCCCGCGCGGTTGGCGCGGCGGCCCCAAGTCTGGGAAAATGGGGTGATTTCACAGAACAGAGCTGCGGAGCGTGCCAGGGAGGTACGCTCCATCGACCGCGAGCGATGAAACACCTTCCATGAATCCCCTCGTCCGCTGGTTCCACCAACTCGGTTCGCCGCCCTATTTCGATCGCTTCGCCGCCCGCTGGACGCCCTGGTGCTACCTGGCGGCGATGGTGCTGTTCGGCTTCGGCCTATGGCAGGCGCTGTTCGTGGTGCCGGCCGACTACCAGCAGAGCGACAGCTTCCGCATCCTCTACATCCACGTGCCGTCGGCCTGGATGAGCCTGTTCGTGTTCGGCCTGATGGCGTTCTATGCGGCCATCGCGCTGATCTGGCGGATCAAGCTGTGCGAGATCCTGGCCATGGCCTGCGCGCCGATCGGCGCCGGCTTCACCGTCATCACCCTGGCGACCGGCTCCATCTGGGGCAAGCCGATGTGGGGGACATGGTGGGACTGGGATCCGCGCCTGACCACCGAGCTGATCCTGCTGTTCCTGTACCTGGGCGTGATGGGCCTGTACAACGCCATCGATGATCGCCGCGCCGCCGCGCGCGCGGCCGGCCTGCTGTCGATCGTCGGCGTGGCGCTGCTGCCGATCATCCGCTACTCGGTGGTGTGGTGGAATTCGCTGCACCAGGGCCAGACCATCAGCCTGATGGGCGGCTCGCGGATGGATCCGAGCATGATGCTGCCGCTGTGGCTGATGGTGGCGGCCACCAAGTTCTGGTTCGCCGGCTCGCTGCTGGCCCGGGCCCGCGCGGACAATCTCCGCCGCGAGGCCGGCAAGGACTGGGTCGCGCGACTGGCCGGAACCAAACCATGAACTACCTGTCCTATGTCGTCGGCGCGTACGCCGTGTTCGCCATCGTGCTGCTGTGGGATTTTGTCGCCCCGCGCCTGCAGATCCGCCGCGAGTTGCGCGCCGCCCGCCTGCGCGCCGCGCGCGAAGCCCGCGCCGCCGCGCCCTCGCCGCTGGAGTTGAACCGATGAATCCCGTCCGTCGCCGCCGCCTGATCTGGGTGCTGCTGCTGGTGCTCGCCGCCGGCATCGCCGCCTCGCTGATCGCGATGGCCCTGCAACGCAACGTCGCCTACCTGTACACGCCGGCCGAAGTGCTGCGTGGCGAAGCCGGCGAGCATGCGCGCTTCCGCCTGGGCGGCATGGTCGAGAAGGGGTCGTTCCGGCGCGAAACCGGATCCCTGCAGGCCCATTTCCGGGTCACCGACGGCGATGCGCAGTTGCCGGTGGTCTACGACCGCATCCTCCCGGACCTGTTCCGCGAAGGCCAGGCGGTGGTGGCGACCGGCTCGATGAAGGACGGCGTGTTCGTGGCCGAGGATGTGCTGGCCAAGCACGACGAGACCTACATGCCCAAGGAAGTGGCCGACAAGATGGGCAAGGCGCACCAGAAGCACGACGTGCCGGCCGTGCCCGCGGCGGAGTCGGCGAATTGAGCCAACGCGCGCTTCGCCAGGCCGCGCATCCGCGCGTGCGTTTCCATCATCGCGTTGCAGCCGCGGCTGCGGGCATCCCCCTTCCCCCTTCCGGACGCCGCTGAGCCATGCTGCCTGAACTCGGTCAAATCACCCTGATCCTGGCGCTGCTGGTGTCGCTGCTGCAGGCGCTCCTGCCGCTGGCCGGCGCGCATCGCGGCAAGGCCGCGTGGATGGCCGTGGCGCGTCCGGCGGCCTATGGCCAGCTGTTCCTGTTGCTAGCGGCGTTCGTCATCCTCACCGTGGCCTTCGTCACCCAGGACTTCTCGGTCAAGTACGTGGCCGAAAATTCCAATTCGCTGTTGCCGATGATGTACCGGTACTCCGCGGTGTGGGGTGCGCACGAAGGCTCGCTGCTGCTGTGGGTGCTGGTGCTGGGCATCTGGACCGCGGCGGTCGCCGAATTCTCGCGCCACCTGCCGGAGGAGGTGGTCGCGCGCGTGCTCGGCGTGATGGGCGTGATCAGCGTCGGCTTCCTGGCCTTCCTGATCTTCACCTCCAATCCGTTCGCGCGGCTCCTGCCCGCGCCGCTGGAAGGCCGCGACCTGAATCCGCTGCTGCAGGATCCGGGCCTGATCATCCATCCGCCGATGCTCTATACCGGCTACGTGGGTTTCGTGGTGCCGTTCGCGTTCGCGATCGCCGCGCTGCTGGATGGCCATATCGATGCCCGCTGGCTGCGCTGGACCCGTCCCTGGACCAACGTGGCCTGGGCGTTCCTGACGCTGGGCATCGCGCTGGGCAGCTGGTGGGCGTATTACGAACTGGGGTGGGGCGGCTGGTGGTTCTGGGATCCGGTCGAAAACGCCAGTTTCATGCCGTGGCTGGCCGGCGCGGCATTGCTGCACTCCCAGGCCGTCACCGAGAAGCGTGGCAGCTTCGGTGGCTGGACCCTGCTGCTGGCGATCGCCGCCTTCTCGCTGTCGCTGCTGGGCACCTTCCTGGTGCGCTCGGGCGTGCTGACCAGCGTGCATGCCTTCGCCGCGGATCCCTCGCGCGGCGTGTTCATCCTGATCTTCCTGGGCGCGGTGGTCGGCGGTTCGCTGGTGCTTTACGTGCTGCGCGCGCCGCGCATCGCCGGCGGCGCGTTCGTCGCCAGTTCGCGCGAAACCCTGCTGCTGGCCAACAACGTGCTGCTGGCCGCGGCCTGCGGCATGGTCCTGCTGGGTACCCTGTATCCGCTGCTCGCCGATGCGCTGGAGCTGGGCAAGATTTCGGTGGGGCCGCCCTACTTCGGCCTGCTGTTCGTGGTGCTGATGACCCCGCTGGTGATGCTGGTGCCGTTCGGTCCATTGACCAAATGGCAGAAGGACCAGCCACGCAAGCCGCTGGCGATGCTGGTGCCGTGGCTGGTGGCGGCGCTGGTGCTGGGCGCGGTCGCTTACTTCCTGGCGCCGCAGGGACCGCTGAAGACCGCGGCCGGTGTCGCCGGCGGCGCATGGGTGGCACTGGGCACGCTGCGCTTCGTATGGACCCGGTTGCGTGCCAACGGCAAGTTCACCCCGGAGATGCTGGGCATGGTGCTGGCGCACTTCGGCATCGCCGTGTTCCTGATTGGCGCGCTGCTGGTGGAAGCCCAGAACGTGCAGCGCGAACTGGCGATGAAGCCGGGCCAGACCATCGAGCTGGCCGGCTACGGCTTCCGCTTCGAGGGCGTGGACGAGACCCGTGGTCCCAACTACCTGTCCGACCGGGGCCATGTGCAGGTGCTGCGCGGCGATACCCCGCTGGTGCTGTTGCATCCCGAAAAGCGTGCCTATGCCAGCGGCGGCCAGGTGATGACCGAGGCCGGCATCCGTCCCAGCCTGTCCGGCGATGTCTACGTGGCCCTGGGTGAATCGCTGGGCGACGGCGCCTGGGCGGTGCGTGTGCACATCAAGCCCTTCGTGCGCTGGATCTGGCTGGGTGCCCTGCTGATGGCGCTGGGCGCCTTCGTCACCGCCACCGACCGGCGTTTCCGCCGCAAACCCGAAGCGCCAAAATCCGAGGCACAACCGGCATGAATACCCCTTCCGAGACTCCCGGCCAGAACAAGTCGCGCGGCGCGTTGGTGTTCGCCGCGGTCATCATCGGCCTGTTCTTCGTCGGCCTGATGGGCCTGCTGGCCTACGGCGTCAAGCAGTCCGGCCGCGCGGATCGGGAATCCCTGCCCTCGCCGCTGATCGGCAAGCCGGCGCCCGCCTTCGATCTGCCGCTGCTGCACGACCCGGCGACCCGGGTGGACAACGCCGACCTGGCCGGCGCGCCCTACGTGATGAACGTCTGGGGCAGCTGGTGCCCGGAATGCCGGGTCGAGCATCCGGTGTTGACCAAGTTCGCATTGACCAAGCGCGTGCGCTTCATCGGCTACAACCTCAAGGACGAACGCGGCGAAGCGCTGCGCTGGCTCGAGCAGTTCGGCAATCCGTACATGCTGGTGATCGCCGACGAGGATGGTCGCGCCGCGATCGACTGGGGCATCTACGGCGCGCCGGAAACCTTCCTGGTTGACGGCAAGGGCATCGTGCGCTGGAAGCACGTGGGCGCGGTGACCGACGAGATCATCGCCAACGAACTGCTGCCGGCGCTGGAAAAGGCGGAAGCGCAGCGATGAACGCCCTGCCCCTCCACCTGCGCACGCTGCTGCTGGCATTGCTGCTGGGCCTCGCCGGCCCCGTGTTTGCCCAGGCCAGCGATCCCACCCCGCTGCAGTTCCGCGACGACGCCGAGGAAACCCGTTTCCACCGGCTCACCGCCGAACTGCGCTGCGTGATGTGCCAGAACCAGTCGCTGGCCGATTCCAACGCGCAGATCGCCCACGACCTGCGTCGCGAAGTGCTGGACCTGATGCGCCAGGGCAGGTCGGATCCGGAGATCAAGCGGTTCCTGGTGGATCGCTATGGCGAGTTCGTGCTGTACAAGCCGGAAGTCTCGCCCGGCACCTGGTTGCTCTGGTTCGGCCCGGCCGTGCTGGTGCTGGCCGGCGGCGTGATCGTCCTTCGCATCGTCAGGCGCAGGAGCGGCGGACGCGACGTCGCCGAAGCCGACGACAACCAGGAGTGGTGATGACCGTCTTTTCCGCCATCGCATCACTGTTGACCCTGCTCGTCCTGGTGGGCGTGCTGTGGCCGTTGTGGCACTCCTCGCGTCGCCTGTTCATCGGCGCCGTGGCCACCCTGGGCATCGGCGCGCTCGCGCTGTACCGCCTGCTCGGCACACCGGCGGCGATCGAGATGCCCGCGACGATGCCGGCCGCGGCGGCGCCCGCCAGCCTGGACGAAGCCGTCAAGCAGCTCGAGGCCGAACTCAAGCGCAATCCCAACGAGCCGGAAGGCTGGCGCCTGCTGGGGCGCTCCTACCTGAGCCTGGAGCGTTACACCGAAGCGCGCACCGCGTTCGAGACCGCGCTGAAACTGGCGCCGGACGATGCCAACCTGCTGGTCGAGAACGCCCAGGCGCGGCTGTACGCGGCACCGGACAAGCAGCTCGATGCCCAGGCCGTCGGCCTGCTGCAGCGCGCCCTGGCGATCGAACCCCAACACCAGCGCGCACGCTGGTTCCTCGGCGTGTCGCAGCGCCAGCAGGGCCAGCCGGCCGAAGCCGCGCGCACCTGGGAACCGCTGCTGGCCCAGGTCGACGGCGGCACCGCCGCCACCCTGCGCACCCAGATCAACCAGGCCCGCGCCGAGGCCGGCCTGGAGGCGCTGCCGGAGCCCGCCACGCCCGCTCCCGTGGCAGCCACCGGCAAGCCGCTGCTGAAGGTCAGCGTGGACATCGCCCCGGAGCTCAAGTCGCGGCTGGCCGGTGGCGAGACCCTGTTCGTGTTCGCCCGCCAGGCCGGTGGACCGCCGATGCCGGTGGCCGCCAGGCGGGTGCCGGCATCGTCCTTTCCGATCACCCTGGAACTGGGCGATGGCGACAGCCCCATGCCGACGCTCAAGCTGTCGCAGGTGCCCAAGGTCGAACTGGGCGCGCGCGTCTCCCGCGCCGGCGACGTGATGGCCAAGGCGGGCGATCTGGAGGCGGTCATGGTGCCGGCCGAGGTGGGTTCGGCCCAGGCCTATTCGCTGCGGATCCAGCGCGTGGTGGAATGAGCGCGGCCGGCTCCGGCCGGCGGTCGCAGGCTAAACTTGCGGGATGACCGAATTCATCCCGCCCGGCACGCGCTTCCACGCGCTGCCCTCGCCCTTTCCGATGAAACGTGGCGGCGCGCTGTCCGGCGCGCGCGTCGCCTATGAAACCTGGGGCACGCTCAATGCAGCGCGCGACAACGCCGTCCTGATCGTCACCGGCCTGTCCCCGGACGCGCACGCCGCGCGCAACGAAGGCAACGGCGAGGACGGCTGGTGGGAAGCGATGCTCGGACCGGGCAAGCCGATCGACACCGGTCGCTGGTTCGTCATCTGCGTGAACTCGCTGGGAAGCTGCAAGGGCTCGACCGGCCCGGCCTCGGTCAATCCCGCCAGCGGCGAACCCTACCGACTGGATTTCCCCGAGTTGTCGGTCGAAGACGGCGCCCGCGCCGCCCACGCGGTCGTGCAGGCGCTGGGCATCGGGCAACTGGCCTGCATCATCGGCAACTCGATGGGCGGCATGACCGCGCTGGCCTACCTGCTGCTGCATCCCGGCGCCGCACGCACCCACATCAACATTTCCGGCAGTGCCCAGGCGTTGCCCTTCTCCATCGCCATCCGCTCCCTGCAGCGCGAGGCCATCCGCCTGGATCCTTCCTGGAACCAGGGCCACTACGACGACGATCACTATCCCGAATCGGGCATGCGCATGGCGCGCAAGCTGGGGGTGATCACCTATCGCTCGGCGCTGGAGTGGGATGGCCGTTTCGGCCGGGTGCGGCTGGAATCGGATCGGCCGGACGAGGATCCGTTCGGGCTCGAATTCCAGGTGGAAAGCTACCTCGAAGGCCACGCCCGCCGGTTCGTGCGCCGCTTCGATCCCAACAGCTACCTCTATCTCAGCCGTTCAATGGACTGGTTCGATCTGGCCGAGTACGCCAACGGAGACGCGCTGCAGGGATTGGCCCGGATCCAGGTGGAGCGGGCGCTGGCGATCGGTGCGGTGACCGACATCCTGTTCCCGCTCCAGCAGCAGGAGCAGATTGCACAGGGCCTGGCGCTGGGCGGCGCCCGGGCGGAATTCCAGCCATTGGAATCCCCGCAGGGCCATGACGCCTTCCTGGTCGATTTCGCCCGGTTCGGGCCGGCGGTGGCAGGCTTCCTGGACAGCCTCTGAGCCAGGGCCGGCCTGCCGCCATACCCTCGCGACCGGAACCCGCCCGAACTAGAATGGCGGCACCATTATCAGCGGGTGCCTTTCCATGTCCCTCGATTTTCCCGGCCACGACAAGCTGGTCGCCTCGCTGGACGCGGCCGTCGCCCTTGGTGACGACCGCGCCATCACCGACGCGCTACGCAAGTCGCTGTGCGAATTGATCCGCGACGAATCGGTCGCGTTGCCCACCTGCGTGCTGGACCCGATCGCCGATCACTACGCGCGCCGGGAGCTGTACACCAGCCCCGAGTATGGCTACAGCGTCATCGCCATGACCTGGGGGCCGGGCCAGGGCACCAAGATCCATGACCATTCCGGCATGTGGTGCGTGGAAGGCGTGTGGCGCGGCCGCCTGGAAATCACCCAGTACGAACTGGCCGAACACGATACCGAACGCTACCGGTTCGTCGCCGCGGGCACCATCGAGGCGGGGACCGGCTCGGCCGGTAGCCTCATCCCGCCCCACGAGTACCACACCATCCGCAACCCCAGCGACGACGCCATCGCAGTGTCCCTGCACGTCTACCAGCGCACCATGGTCCGCTGCGGGATCTACACCCCCGAGGGCGACGCCGCCGGCCAGGAGGGCTGGCAGCGGCGCGGCGAGCGCCTGCTGGGCACCGATCGCGTGGTCTGAAGGGCTGTCGGGTACCCCGGCGGCTCGGCTATACTCCGTCCCCTTGCCGAAGTGGCGGAATGGTAGACGCAGCGGACTCAAAATCCGCCGCCCTTAAAAGCGTGTGGGTTCGAGTCCCACCTTCGGCACCAGACCCGGAAGAGGCCCGACGAACGTCGGGCCTCTTTTTTTGTGCCGATTTTGGACCGTTAGAAAATTGGTGTTGGGAAAGTGCCAAAGGTGTGCTATACCTGAATCGTCACAGTACGAGCGAAAGCGGATGCGTGTCATTCATGCCAAATGGCAGTTGACAAATGGGGAGCGCATCGAGGTGAGACCCAATTCCATCAGCCCTTCGGGACGCCCAGCCAACCTGCCGGTACCGCCAGTGAGCAACTCGACCGATTTTCGTGGCACCGCTTCTCCCCGCATCGTGAACTCCAGCGCATTCCAGCGCACCCGCCGCAATGTCGAACTGTGCAAACGGGGCGAAATGCGGGCCGAGCGTTTCCTGGACGCCGCCACCGAGGTGTTCGCCGAGAAAGGCTACCAGCACGCCAAGCTCAGTGAAATCGTGGCGCGGGCCGGCGGATCGCTGGCTACCCTGTACCGGATCTTCGGCGACAAGGAGGGGCTGGCCTACGCCATCCTGGAACGGCGCCTGGAGAACCACGTCGGCATCCTGAACGACATGAATTTCTCGGACCTGCCGCCGGAGCAGGCCCTGCGCGAGGTCGCCATCCGTATCGCCGATTCGATGGTCAAGGCGGAATCCCGGGTGGTCTATCGCATCGTGATTGGCGAGGGTGAGTCCTTCCCCGCCCTGCGCGACTGGTTCTTCGAGCATGCCGTCGCCGAGACCCGCGGCATCCTGACCCGTTTCTTCCAGCAGGAAATGGACGCCGGCCGCCTGAAGCTGGCCTCGGCCGAGGGCGCCGCCACCCAGTTCTACATGATGATGTTCGGCAACCTGATCATCCGGGTCGCCAGCGGTTATCTGGACCGACTGGACCCGGCCGCCTTGCGCGAGCAGGCCATGGCCAATGTCGATCTGTTCCTGCAGGGCGCGCTGCCACGCGGGTGACGCCCTGTCCGTCCCGGTGTGCCTGGTGACGCGATGGGCGCCGCCATGGACCTGAAGAGCGGTTACCCCTACTGGGCCATCAAGAATGGCCTGATGCGCCCCTTTCCCCCGCTGGCGGGGGACCTGCACTGCGAGATTGCGATCGTCGGTGGCGGCATCACCGGTGCGCTGATTGCCGATCATCTGCAGACGGCGGGCCACGACGTGGCTGTCATCGAACAGCGCGACATCGGCTGGGGCAGCACCGCCGCCAGCACCGCCCTGCTTCAATATGAAATCGATACCCCCCTGCTGGAGCTGGCCAGGCGGCTGGGCGAGCGGGACGCCGCGCGGGCCTATCGTGCCTGTGCGCAGGCGCTGGACCGGCTGCGCGAGCTGGCCCGCGAAATCCGCGATGTCGGCTTCGCCTGGACGGACAGCCTGTACCTGGCCACGCACTGGCGGGAACGCACCGGACTCGCCGAGGAAGCATCGGCGCGCCGCCGGCTGGGCCTGCAGGTCGAATACCTGGATGCCGGCGAACTGACCGAACGCTTCGGCCTGACCCGGCCGGCCGCGCTGCTGAGCAGGCAGGCCGCATGCGTGGATCCGTATCGGATGACCCACCGGCTGCTCCATCGCATGGCGACCCGGGGTGCCCGCGTCCACGACCGGACCTGCGTCGTGGAGATCCTGCCCCGGCCGCGCTCGGTGTTGCTGCGAACCGCCGAAAATGCCCAGGTCCATGCCCGCCACGTCGTCCTGGCCTCCGGCTATGCGGCCCAGCAGTGGCTGCGCCAGCGGGTCGCGCGCAACCACAGCAGCTACGCGTTCGTGAGCGACCCGGTCGCGCCGGAGGCGCTAGGTTTTCTTCGCCGGACGATGCTATGGGAAACCGCCCGCCCCTATCTGTATCTGCGCACGACACCGGATCACCGGGTCATCGTCGGTGGCGAGGACGATCGCGTCGACATCCCGGCGCGACGGGATGCGCGGGTGGTGAAGAAGGCCCACGCACTCAACCGCAAGCTCCGCGAACTGCTGCCGCACCTGGATTGCGCGCCCGCATTCGCCTGGGCCGGCACGTTCGCCGAGACCGAGGATGGCCTGCCGTTCTTCGGGCCACATCCCCAGCATGGCGGACGCGTGCATTTCGCCATGGCCTACGGCGGCAACGGCATCACCTACAGCAGGATCGGCGCGGAACTGCTGCTCGCGCGCATCGAACGCCGGCACCACCCGCTTGCCGCCTTGTTCTCCTTTCAGCGGCTGGCACGCCGCTGACCTGATTTCATGCCGTGAAGACATTCCCGCGCGTAGGTTCGGACCTCCCATCCCGGGAGCATTCCGATGCCACGAGGAGAAAAGGACGCCTACACCGATCGGCAGAAACGCAAGGCCGAACATATCGAGGAAAGCGAGCGCGAGCAGGGCCGTTCCAACGAGGATGCGGAACGCATTGCCTGGGCGACCGTGAACAAGCAGGAAGGTGGCGGCCGCAAACGCGGCAGCGCACGAAAGACGGCGCGGAAGAGCAGCAGGAAGGCCACCCGCAAGAAGGCGGGCAAGACCACCAAGAAGGCCGCCGGCAAGACAGCGAAGAAGGCGACTGGGAAGACTGCCCGCAAGGCCCCTCGCAAGGCCGCCAAGAAGACCGCGAAGAAGGCGGCGAAGAAGGCCGCCAAAAAGACCGCAAGGAAGACGACGAAGAAGGCAGCAGGGAAGACGGCGAAAAAATCCACGCGGAAAACCGCAAGGAAAGCCGCGAAGAAGACGGCGACCAAGCGAGCCCGCAAGACGCCGCGCAAGACCGCCAGGAAGTCAACCCGCACATCCAACGGACGCACCCGCGGCGGCTGAACGAGTTCGTCTGCAGCGCGGAACCGGAACGCCGGCGATGCCGCAGGACCCGCGGCCATGCCAGCCGTCGTGCGGACCACCGCATGGCCGCCACGGCCATGCGGTGGTGCCTATGCCTTCGCCATGGCCACGCCGGGCCACCAGCCGCTGCCGGTCAACGCGTAGCGGTCCGCGGCGCGCTCGAACGGATTGCGGACGCTGACGCCTCCGCTCAGCAGGTAGACAGGCAGGAACAGCGGCCCCAGCACCATGTACTGGAATACATGCGCGCGTTCGTGATCGCCCAGCCGGATCGGTGGATGCTCGCAATGGCCGGCGCGCTGCTCGTAGGTGATGCAGATCGAATCCAGGCTGTCGCCGGTATGCAGGATGGTGTTGCCGAAAGTGATGGCGCCACCCGGCCCCCAGGGCCAATGATGGAACACCAGTGCGCAGTCACGCGCGCTCCAACGCATGCGCGCGCCGAAGACCAGTCCCAGGCCACCGGCCAACAGGCCCACCAGCGTGTTCGGCAGGGTCCAGAGCGCGCCGAGCGCGCCCGCCGCGATCCACCACGCGGTACGTCGGCGCGCGACGGCGTTCAATCCGCCTCGTTGGGCATCAGCAGCCAGAGGATCAGGTAGACCAGGATGCCGGGAAAGGCCGCCGAGGCGATCGACACGATCACGAAAATGACGCGCAGCAGCGTGGGGTTCCAGCCAAAGCGATGCGCGATGCCGCCCATCACGCCGGCGATCATCCGATCGTTCAGGGAACGGGCCAGCGGCTTGGACGCGGTGTTCATGGTGATCGGCTCCCCACGGTCGTCCCGGCAAGTCTAGCGCTCAGCGCGATGGCGCGCCTGAACCACGCAGGGACTTGAGCCGGCTCAGGAACCAGGCACCGGCGTCCTGTTCCGGCTGGCCCGGGCAACGCACCCGATAGGCGCGTCCGCTCAAACTGCTCTTGCTGGCCGCGCGCTCGATGAATTGTTCGGCGGTATCGACCAGATCACGCTTGAGCAGGTAGTCGTACTTGCGTTGCAGATGCGCGCGCGCATCCGCCCGCCCGTACCACTTGCCGTTGCGCTGGAACTCGCATTGCGAATTGGACAGCCCGTCCATCAACTGGGTGATTTCGCGCCTGGCCTGCTCGCCGGGCGCCGCCGTCGCGGTGGTCGCCCACCATGCCAAGCCGCAAGCCAACGCGATAATTCCCTTGCGCATGTCCAATTCCCCGCTCATTCAAGGCGCGCAGGCTACGCGGCCCGGGATTAACCGGATACAACCGCCAATGCGGGCCTCATGTCCGCTGCGCCAGCCACTGGTGGATGGCCCCCGGCACTTCGCGCTGCGCGCGGCTGGAAACATAAATGCCGATGTGCCCGCCCTTGAAGCTCAGCTCGGTGTAATCCTCGGTGCCGACCAGATCCCGCAAGGCGCGCGAAGCGTTCGGCGGCACCAGGTGATCCTGCTCGGCATAGATGTTCAACACCGGCATCTCGACGTCGCCGAGGTGGACTTCCTCGCCGTCGATGTCGATGCCGCCGTTGACGAAGCCGTTGCCCTGGTAGAACTGCTTGATGAACTGGCGAAAGGCTTCGCCGGCGAGATCCGGCGAATCGAAAATCCACTTCTCCATGCGCAGGAAATCCTCGACGCCCTTCCGGTCATCGAGGATGTCGACCAGGCCGACGTACTTCTGCAGATTCAGCCGGAACGGTTTCAGCATCAGGTAGCAGGCATTCATCATGTCGGCCGGCACGTTGCCGATGGCATCGACGAACAGATCCACGTCCATCTCGCGGGTCCAGTGCGAGAGCATGTTGTCCGGGGTGTGGAAATCCACCGGCGTGACCATGGTGATCAGGTTCCGCACCCGTTCCGGATGCAGCGCCGAATAGCACAACGAGAACGCACCGCCCTGGCAGATGCCGAGCACGTTGATGGCGGCCTGGCCGTGCTGGCGGCACAGATGCTCGACCGCGCCGTCGATGAAGCGGTTGATGTAGTCGCCCAGGGTCAGATAGCGATCCGAACGATCCGGATAGCCCCAGTCCAGCACGTAGACATCCTCGCCCTGCGCGAGCAGGCCCTTCACCAGTGAGCGATCTTCCTGCAGGTCGACCATGTACGGGCGGTTGACCAGTGCATAGACGATCAGCAGCGGCACGCGCGCGGTCGGCGCCTTTCCGCCGATGAACCGGTACAGCACCACCCGGCCATCACGCCAGACTTCCTGGCGCGGGGTGGCGCCGTAATCGACGTCCTCCACCTCCGGCAGGGTTTTCAGCCCCGCCGCGAGTTTCTGTTGCGCCTGCAGGGTTTCCTGGGCGAGTTCATCCACGCTGATATCGAGCGGACCGTTCACTTGCGTCCTCCCTGGCCGCGCCCGTTCCTGCCGCGTCCGGCGGGAGCGCCGCCCTCGGGAGCGTTGCGCGCAACCCAGTCCTTCATCGACACCACTTCACCGTCGCTGGCGCGTACGGAACGGGCGGAGGTTCTCTCCATCGGCTTGGTGGTCTTCGCCGTGCTGGAGGTTCCCGCCGGCTTCATCGCCCTGGCAGACTTCGCGACGGCGCGCGGCGCCTTCGCGGCCACGGCCGTGGCCGGTCGTGTTTCGGTGGCGGGTTTCGTCGTCGGTTTCGTCGCGGGTTTCGCACCACTTCGCGGCTTTGCCGGACGCGCCGCGCGCGTGGCAGCTGCCTTCTGTTCGCGACTCCTTTCGCCATGGGTGTCCGCGCGCGGTGCGTGCCGCCGCCCGGGCCGCGCCGCATCGCGCGGATCCAGCGCGTCGTCACGGCGACTCATCCGGCGCAATTGCCGCTCCAGCTCCGCGATCTTGCGGTGCGCGGAATCCACCTCGGTACGGCTGGGCATGCCGAAGGCCACGCAGATCTGTTCAATCTCCTTCTGTACGCCCAGGCGCACGCGCATCTGCGTGTTGGTGAGATGGCCATAGACGTGGCGGAACTCCGGCGACAGCGCCACCTCCGCGTAGGCCTGCTCGGCGGCGTCGATCCACAGGTCGAACAACGCGCGCGCGCTGGTGAGCTGCTGGCCGGGTTCGGCCCGCTCCTCGAGCAGCGATTCGAACCGCTCGAATGCCTGCATCGCCACCTTCAACATCACCCGTTCGTATTCGCCCAGCGCCTGCTGGTAGTCCTGCTGGGCCTGCGCCAGCGCCTGCCAGCGCTCCTGGTGCTCGCGCGCCGGGCCGAACGCGGGCAGATGCAGCCAGCGCTCGTTTTCGCGGCGCAGATTGTCCAGGTACGGCGACACCTGCCGGTACCAATGCTCGAAACCGCCGCTTCCGCCGCCCTGCAAGCCACGGAAGAATTCCATCCACGGGCCGCGCCCCGCCTCCACGCCCAATGCCTGCTTCCAGGCGGCGGTGACGTCTCCGGCAGCCGTGTCCTGGCCGGCGAAGCGCGCGGCCACCTGTTGCATCAGTCCGTACCAGTCGCCGCTCTGCTGGCGGAAACGGTGCAGCACGTCCTCGGCCGGCCCCCGACCACCGCCCGGCATCAGCCGGCTCCACCAGTCCAACGCCTGCGGCCAGGCCGGTGCGGGCGCGGCGGGCGCGCCGGATGCCTGTCGCAGGGCGTCGCCCCACAGATTCCAGAACTGGCGGGCCATCGCTTCGAATTCGCCCGCGCCCGGTGGTACATGCTCGGCCATAAATCCTCCTGTCCGCCCGATTCTAGCCGCGTGCCGGGACGCGTGGGTGACGGCCGCGGCTCAGGGTTTGGGAATGCGCAGGGTCTTGCTGATCATCAGCGTGCCCGACAGGGCGTACAGCAGCACCAGCGGATGCAGCAGCCACGGCCCGAGGCGCACGTCGCCCATCCACAACGCGTCGCCGACATGGCCCAGGTAGGCGGCCACCGCGAGCACCACCACCAGCAGCAAACTGGTCGGGATCGGCGTGCCCTCGAAATACTTCACCTTGTCGCCGCCATCGGCCAGCGTCTCGGCTGTGACGTTATAGCGCGCCAGCCGGCTGACTCCGCAGGCGACGAAATAGGACAGCACCAGCCAGTCCCAGCCGCCCTGCATGCCGCAGGCATAGGCAAGCGCGGCCGGGGCCACGCCGAAGGAAATCACGTCGGCGAGCGAATCGAGCTCCCGCCCCAGCACCGAGGCCTGCTTGCGCCAGCGCGCCACCCGGCCGTCCAGCGCATCGAAGATGAAAGCCAGCGGAATCAAGGCCATGCCGATCATCAGATCGCGGATCACGCCCTCCTGCAGGAAGCGCATCGCGGCGAAGATCGCGCCGGTGCCGCAGAAGGCGTTGCCCAAGGTAAACCAGTCGGCGAGCTGGAAATCGCGAAGCATGGAGAAATGGCGGGACACGGGCGCACCTGGCGAAGACCAGCGCACAGGTTAGCCCAACCCCGCCGGAGGCGTGGTGTTCCCGCCACGCACCGGCAGGTCCGGGGATCTGCGGGTGCAGCGCCCGATGCGCATGCCGCGGCTCAGCGCGGCAAGGCCAGCTGGCCGGCCTCCAGCTTGCCGGCACCGCGGCCCCGGGCCTCGATGACCTGATCGGCCAGTTGCGTCGCTTGTCCGTCCAGTTGCGCCGAGACCCGATCCAGCGCCGCGTAGACGTGTGGCAGCAGCGGCGCGTAGCGCGCGGCATACGCCGGCAGCGCGAGGAAGCCGTCGAAGTGCTGCGCATTGCTCACCTGCCAGTAGGCGACCTCGCGCCCGGCCGCCTTCGCCTGCGCCACATAGGGTGCGCTGCTGAAGGACGGTGGCACCAGGCCATCGTCGCTGCCGTGCACCACCACCACCGGCAGGCCCGCGCGTGGTGGCCGCGCCCGCAGTTCCGCGATGCCGCGCTGCACGCGTTGCGCGGCCTCGTCGTGGCCATCGTTGAGGGCGCGCAGGCACTGCAGGCCCGGCAGGGTGAAATCAGGCGCAGCCAGGCGGGTATCGACGATGCCCACGCCCGCGCCGGGAGGAATGCCGCTGCCATCCGCCCACCACGCCGCCCGCTCGTTCGGGTTCGCCGCGCGCGCGCTGAAATCAGGATTCAGCGCGGCGAACGAATAGCCGCACGGATGCGTGCCGACGCCGTAGCGGCCATAGGCCGAAGCATAGGTGACCGCGATCGCGCGCCACAGGTCGAAGCCGACGCTGAGCGCGCCGGCGGCCAGTGCCTGATCGGTCCAGCCATGTTCGCGCAGTTTCGCGTGCGCCGAACGCGCCTGCGCGGCCACGTCGGCTCCCTCGATCAGGCCGGCGGCCTGGAGCGATGCGCAGCGTGCCTGCCATAGCGGTTCGGCCTGCGCGCGCACGGGCGGCTGCGGCAGGCTGTCGGCCGGCAGCGCGAGCAGCGCGCACGGCATCAGCAATGCCGCTTCGGTGGTGTAGTCGTACAGCGAACGCGCGCCCGGCCCGTCGGCGTGGATGTTGGGTTCGCCCGCCACCACCGCGTCCAGCCAGTCGCCTTCCAGCTCGGCGGCACGCAGCACCGCGCCGCCACCATTGGAGATGCCCACCGCGATCACGCGGGTGTTGTCGAACCGGAACGGCGCGGCCTGCGGGAATGCCCGGTCCAGCGCGGCCAGCGCGAACTCGGCCGCCTGCTTCACGTGCCGGCCCCAGTCCGCTTCCGGGTTGTCCTGCGAATGTGCATGCTTGACCGCCACGCCGGACGCGCCCGCCGGCGCATCGGGAACGAACGCCAGCGATTCGCCCAGGGCCGCGCCAGTACCGTCCTCGCGCGTGCCGGTCTGCGTGTCCAGATCGAAGTAATCGGTGCCGGCGCCCTTGTCGGTGTAGGCGACCGCGCAGCCCTTGGGCAGGCCCCAGGCACCGGCCACGGCGATGGCGCCATAAACACCGCGCGAACCCGAGGACGCGGTGACCACCACGCAGCGCCGCCGGAGATCGAAACCATCGGGCACCTGCACCAGTACGCGATGCGGCTGCTTCGCGCCGGGCAGCTTCGCCAGCGCGCTGTACTCGCGTCCCGGCACCGCGGCGGTGCTGCCGTAAACCTCGCCGTAGCCGCCGCTGGCGGAAAGGTCGGCGATGCCGCGCCAGTTGTTCCACAACGCCCGTCGGCGCAATTCCGCAGGGGTCGGACGGGCGGCGTCGGCGAAGGCCGGTGGCGCCATCGCCTGCAGGCCGGCCAGGCCCAGTCCCGCGGTGAGCAAGTCATCGCCTCCCCGGTGTTCGGTGACACGCTGCGGTTCGATCACGGTGTCAGGGCTCATGGGTCGGGTCGGGGAACCGCCGCAGGCGGCCAGCGCCATCGTCAGGGTGGCGGCCAGTGCGAGTCGCGCCATCGGGAAGGATCCAGGGTCCGGGTGAGGCCACCACGCTAAACGCGGAAGCGGCGGCCGTCATCGTACTTTGGTACCACGAGGGCGCAGGCAACGGCTGCTAACCTAGCACTTTCAGGAGGCGCCCCCATGCAGAACCTTTCGATTCTCGTCACCGGCGCGGCCAGCGGCATCGGCGCCGGCGTCACCACCCGCCTGGCCGAAGCCGGCCACCATCTCATCGTCAGCGATCTGGACCCGGCCGCCGCCGAGAACGTGGCCGCCGGCATCCGGGCCACCGGCGGTTCGGCCGAGGCCGTGGCGCTGGACGTGACCTCCGACGAAAGCGTCGCCTCCGCGCTGGCGGCGATCTCGCGCCCGGTCGACGTACTGGTCAACAACGCGGGCCTGCAGCATGTGTCGCCGCTGGAGGAATTCCCGCTGGGCAAGTGGGATTTCCTGATCCAGGTGATGCTGGTGGGCGTGGCGCGGCTGACCCGCGCGGTCCTGCCTGGCATGCGCCAGCGCGGGTTCGGCCGGATCGTCAACATCGGCAGCATCCACGCGCTGGTCGCCAGTCCGTACAAGAGCGCCTATGTCGCCGCCAAGCACGGCCTGGTGGGGTTTTCCAAGGTCGTCGCGCTGGAAACCGCCGACACCGACATCACCATCAACACGGTCTGCCCCAGCTACGTGAAGACCCCGCTGGTGGACAAGCAGATCGCGGATCAAGCGCGCACCCGCGGGATTCCGGAAGCGGAAGTGGTCAGCCAGATCATGCTCAAGCCGATGCCCAAGGGCGTGTTCATCGAAATGGACGAGTTGGCCGGCATCACCGCGTTCCTGTGTTCGCCCGCCGCCCGCAACATGACCGGCCAGACCCTGGTCGTGGACGGTGGTTGGACGGTGCAGTGAGAGCCGGGAATCGAGAATCGGGAATGGGGAATCGAAAGAGCAAAATGCCCTGCGCGCCTTGTTTCCCCGCCCGTGACCCTACGCTCTTGCGATTCCCGATTCTCCATTCCCGATTGCCGGCAAACACATGCCTACCCTGCTGATCGCCGATGACCATCCGCTGTTCCGGGCCGCGCTGCGCGGCGCGGCGGCCGATGCGGTGGCGCGGATGTCGGTGCTGGAAGCGGAATCGCTGGATGGCGTGATCGCCGCGCTGGAAGCCCACGACGATGTGGATCTGGTGCTGCTGGATCTGCACATGCCCGGAAATCACGGGCTGGCCGGGCTGGCCGCGATCCGCGCGCAGTTCCCGGCGGTGGCGGTGATCGTGGTGTCGGCCAACGACGATCCCCGCGTGGTCCGGCGCGCGCTGGATCATGGCGCCGCCGGCTACCTGCCCAAGAGCGCGGGACTGGAAGACCTGCGCGATGCCATCCGCAGCGTGCTGGCCTGCGAGCAATGGTTGCCACCGGTCCTGCGGGCCTCGGTCGCACGCGCGCAGTCGTCCCGCCATGACGCCGAGCTCGCCGCGCGCCTGGCCAGCCTGTCACCGCAGCAGTTCAGGGTGTTGACGCTGGTCGCCGAAGGCCTGCTCAACAAGCAGATTGCCGATCGCCTCGACGTGCAGGAACGCACCATCAAGGCGCATCTGTCGGCGATCTTCGACCGTCTGGGCGTCCGCAACCGCACCCAGGCCAGCGTGATCCTGCGCGAACTGGAACTGAGCGATCCGGCCCGCCAGATCGAAGCGTGAGACGATGGCGGCATTCCGCCGCCGGATGCCCCGCATGAATCCCGTTCCCGCGCCACGCGCCGCCACGCTGGACGATTCCGCCGAGATCGCGCGCCTTTCCGGGCAGTTGGGCTATCCCGCCGACGCATCCGCCATGGCGGGCCGGTTGCAGCGACTGTTGCCGCAGGTGGATCACTTCATCCAGGTGGTCGCCGATGGGCCGCGCCTGCTGGGCTGGATCACCGCGGAACGGCGCCTGTCGCTGGAAACCGGCGACAGCATTGAAATCACCGGGCTGGTGGTGGATCGTGGCGCCCATCGCGGCGGCATCGGTTCGGCGCTGGTCGCGGCGGTCGCGGAGTGGGCGCGCTCGCACGGCAGCCCGCGCCTAGTGGTGCGCTCCAACGTTGCACGCGAGGAATCGCATCCGTTCTATGAGCGCCTGGGTTTCACGCGGACCAAGAGCCAGCACGTCTACCGGCGGGATCCCTAGCCCTGCCCCGCTTGGTGTTGGGATTCGCTTCCGCCCCGTCGTCATTCTCGCGACAGCCTGCATCCATTCTTCCGGGAAGGTGAGCCGTCGCGGGCGCACTGCCTCCGCGCGGACATGGATTCCAGCTTGCGCTGGAATGACGGGGACAGGTCGATCGGCGGAACGGTGGGCGCGCCCGCATACCAACCAACGTCATTCGGCAAAAGCCGAAATCCATTTCTCCGGGAAGACGAACCGTTGCGGATGCCCTGCCCTTCGCGCGGACACGGATTCCAGCTTGCGCTGGAATGACGGGGACAGGTCGATCGGTGGAATGATGGGCGCGCCCGCTTACCCCCATCGTCATTCCGGCGAAGGTCGGAATCCATTGACAAGGGAGGCCCGCGCCGGCGGGATTCCGGCTGGTCATTTTTTCGCCATCCATCTTGACAGGTCCATGGCACAAGGGCCCGCCGGGCTTATCCACATGTTTGTCCGGGAATCATCCACACGGCTTGTGGAAAACCTGAAACCTCAGTTTCACGGACGTGAAACGGTATGGTCATTTTTTCGCCAACCCGCTTGACAGCCTTGCACCGCAAGGCATGCCGGTGCTTATCCACATGTTTCTCCGGAATCGGTCCACATCCTGTGTGGACAATGCATGCGCGCCGTCGCACGTAATGCGCATGACATCGCGGGCCGGTCCCGCTCAGATGCGCGAATACTGCCAGGACACCATGCGTCCATCGCGATACGGCATGACGCCGTGGAACCCACGCGGATCGGCATCGAACACCAGCGGCAGGAAATGGCGGTCGCCATCCCAGAGCGGCAGATCGAGGATGCGCTCCACTGGTACCCATTCCAGCGCGCCTTCGGGATTGCGATCATACGGGGTGCCGGTGTACGCGGTGATCAGGAATACGAAGCCGAGCCAGTCCTCGCCCTGCTTGCCGAACCCGGGCCAGCTGATGGTGCCGCGCAGCAGCATCTCGTCGCAGTCGATGCCGGCCTCCTCGCGGATCTCGCGACGCATTCCCGCCACGACGTCCTCGTCCGCCTCGACTTTCCCGCCCAGGCCGTTGTACTTGCCCAGGTGCTGGTCATCGGGCCGCGCGTTGCGATGGATCAGCAGCACCTGCGACCGATCCGGTGACAGGACATAGCCGAGCGTGGCAACGATGGGGGTATAGGGCATGGCGGGACGGTCGGGGGGAAACCGTCATTCTAGCCGCGCGCGTCGTGCCGAGCCCCGCATGCCCCCTCACGGCGTCGTCGCCATCCGCCCCGTGCGCGCCGCAAGCAGGCGATCCAGGACCGACTTCAGCGCCAGCGGGCGCACCGGTTTGGCCAGCAGCGGCAGATCCGCCTCGCGCACGGCCCGGCGCACCGCGTCGGTCTGATCCGCCGACAGGATCAGGCAGGGACGGGCGCCGTACCTTGCCGACAGGCGTTGCCACAGGGCGACGCCGGTATCGCCCGCATCCAGATGGAAATCGAACAACCAGGCATCGGCCGGATCCCGGGCCAGCTGCCGCTCCGCGCCCGCGCCGTCGGCGGCGAAGGCGACCTCGCATCCCCATCCGGCCAGGGTCTGGCGCAGCGCATCCAGCGCGGCCGGATCGTTGTCCACCGCCAGGATGCGCAGGCCGGCCAGGCCCGTGCGCGGGTAATCGATGGAAGGACGCGTCGCGGCCGACGTCGTCACCCGCGCCAGTTCGACGGAGAAGGTCGAGCCCGAACCGTCGCGACTGCGCAGATCCAGCGGCGCCTCCAGCAACGCCGCGATGCGATCGGCGATCGAAAGGCCGAGGCCCAGGCCCTGCCCGGCCGCTTCCTCGCCACGCCGGAACTCTTCGAAGATCAATCGGCGTTCCGGCGCCGGAATCCCCGGGCCGGTGTCCAGCACCTCGATCCGCAATCGTCCCGAAGCGCCGCGGCGCACGCCCAACAGCACCCCGCCGCGCACGGTGTAGCGGATGGCGGTGGCGAGGAAATTCTGCAGGACCCGGCGCAGCAGTTGCGGATCACTGTGCACCCAGGCGCGCGTGGGACGATAGCGGAAGCGCAGGCCGCGTTCGGCAGCCAACACGCCGAACTCCGACGCCAGCGGCTCCAGCACTTCCGCAAGCGGGAAATCACGCGGCTCGGGCACCAGCCCGCCCGCTTCCAGTCGCGACATGTCGAGCAGGCCGGTCAGCAGATCCGTGGTGGAATCCAGCGCCCCCCGGATCTGCCGCGCGGAGTGGCGCGCACCGCCCTCCGGCAGTTGCTGCGCGAGCGCGTCGGTGAACAGGTGCGCCGCATGCAACGGCTGCAACAGGTCGTGGCCGATCGCGGTGAGGAAGCGGCTCTTGGCGTCGTTGGCGTGCTCGGCCTCGCGCTTGGCGGTCTCCAGCAACGCGGTGCGTTCGGCGACGCGCTGTTCCAGGGTCTCGTTGGCGCGCTTGAGATCGCGCTCCGCGTGACGGGAGGCGGTGACGTCGGTGTAGGTGGCGACGAAGCCGCCGCCCGGCATCGGATTGCCACGGATCTCCACGATGCAGCCGTCGGGAAACACCCGCTCGGTCAGGTGCGGCGTGCCCGCGCGCATGAAGGCGATGCGCCGCTGCAGCGCGCGTTCGTCATGGCCGCGATGCGGCATGCGCAGCAATGCCCAGCGGGTGAGATCGATGATCGGCCGGCCCACCTGCAGCAATTCCGGTGGAAAGCCGAACATCTGTTCATAGCGCCGGTTCCAGGCCACCAGCCGCTGTTCGCGATCGACCACGCTGATGCCCTGGCTCATGTTGTGCAGCGCGGCCTCCAGCACCTGCTGGTTGAAGCGCAGATCCTGCGAGGCTTCGCCGACGATTGCCGCGACCGTGTCCAGGTCCCGGCTCTCGCGGCGCGCCGCATCCAGCAACAGGCGCGCCGACGCCGAACCCAGCACCGCCGAGAGCTCGCGTTCCAGCCGCCCCTCCATCGCCGCCGGCACGGGACCGCTGCGTGGTGCCTCGGCAAGCAGTTCCTCGACCCGCTCGCGCGGCAGGAAGCGCCGGCCGGCCTCGCCCAGGGTCTGCCGGTCCAGGTTGCGCTGGCGCTGGTGCGGCGCTTCCCGCCGCCAGGCCATCGCCAGCAGGGTGGCGATCGTGCCGACGAACAGGCTCACTCCCACCGCGCGCCCCAGTGGACTCCAGCCGGTCAATCCGAACATGCCCTGCGGCGACAGCCAGACCTGCCCGAACGGACCATTACCCAGCCAGTCCGGCGTGCGGCCCGACGCCGACAGCAGGGTCGGTACCAGCAGTACCCAGGCCCAGGCCAGGAAACCGGCGACCACACCCGCGATCGCCGCGCGCGGCGGCGTCTGTGGCCGCCACACCGCGAACGCCAGCACCGGTGCCAGCGTGGCCAGTGCGGAAAACGACACCGCGCCCACATCGGCCAGCGCGTCGCTGCCGGTCACCAGCCGGCCATAGGCCCAGGCCAGCAGCATGATCACCGCGATGCCGGTGCGGCGCAGCGCCAGCAACGCGCCGCGCTGGTCGCCGCCGTCGCGCCGCGACCAGGCGCCACGCAGCAGGCCGGGCGCGAACCAGTGGTTGCCGATCATCAGGCTGAGGGTCAGCGTACTGACCACCACCATGCCGGTGGCCGCGCTCAAACCGCCCAGGAAGGCGAACAGCGCCAGTCCTTCGTGTCCCTGCGAGAACGGCAGCGCCAGCGCATACATGTCCGACGGCACCGCGCCGCCCAGCAGGGCCATGCCGGCGCGCGCCAGCGGCAGGCCCGGCAGGGCAATCAGGATCAGGTACAGCGGAAACAGCCAGCGCGCGGTGCGCACATGGCGCTCGTCGCGGCATTCGACCACGGCGACGTGGAACTGGTGCGGCAGGATGAACATCGCCAGCGCACCGAGCAGGACGAACGGCGCGAAGCCCCCGGACGGTTGCGGCGGCAACGGCGCGGCCGGCAGTTCAGGCCAGTCGCGCAGGCCCAGCCAGACGAATGCGCCCAGCGCCAGCATCGCTGCCAGCTTGAAGATGGATTCGAACGCCATCGCCAGCACCAGGCCGCGATTGTGTTCGGCCGCGCTCGCCCGGCGGGTGCCGAACAGCATCGCGAACAGCGCCATCGCCAATGCCACGTACAGGCCGCTGTCGCGCCAGAACGGCAGGGCCTGGGCCACCTCGCCCGGCGCCTGGGTCAGGGTGGCGAAACTCATCGCCACCGCCTTCAACTGCAATGCGATGTAGGGAATCAGGCCCAGCGCGGCGACCAGGGTGACGGTGCCGGCGAGCCAGGCGTCGCGGCCCAGGCGGGTCGCGATCAGATCCGCCAGCGAAGTCGCGTTGGTCTCGCGCGCCAACCGCACCAGCCGCATCAGGAACGCGACCGCCAGCGCATAGAACAGGATGGCGCCCAGGAATGTCGGCGGCAGCGGCCAGCCATAGCGGGCGGCCTGGGTGACCGTGCCGTAGAAGGTCCACGAGGTGCAATGGACCGCCAGCGAGAGCGCGTAGATATGCTGCCAATGGCGGGCCAGCACGGTGGGCCGGCGCTCGCCGTACAGCGCGGTGCCGAACATCAGCGCCAGCCAGGCCAGTCCGGCCAGCGCCACCACCCACAGGCTCAGCATGCGGCGACCCGCCGGATCACCGCGTCATTCCCGTTCCGCGCACGATCGGCGCCGACGGCGCCGGTGACCCCGGTAAACAATCGGCGTGGCGGAAGAGGCGACGGCATCGGCCGAGCATAACGCAGCGGCGGCAGGCTTCCGCCTGCCGCCGCCGTTGTTCCCTGTTCTGCCGCCATCCGCCTCAGAAGTCGTAGCGCGCGGTCAGCGAGTATTGGCGCGGCGGACCGTAGAAGCCGGTCAGCACGCCGTAGGCGCCGATGTTGTAGCCGGTGGTCCGGTACTCCTTGTCGGCCAGGTTGCTGCCCTGCAGCGAGAACGACCAGGCGTCGTTGACCTTCCAGATCACGCCCGCGTTGAGCAGACCGTAGCCGTCCTGCCTGATCAGGGGGCTGAGATCGGTGGTCGGCCAGACCTCGCTCTGGTAGGCATAGCCCACCCGCGCGGACAGGTTGCCGCCGCTGGCCAGATCGGTGCGGTACTCCACGTTCAGCGCGCCGGAGAATTCCGGGGCGTTGGTGAACTTCTGCTGGTCGGCCACGTTGACGCCGCGATCCATGAACTCGTCGTACTTGGCGTCCAGCCAGGCCAGGTTGCCGCTGATCAGCCAGTTCGCGGCCGGCAGCCACTGGTATTCCACTTCCAGTCCCTGCACCGTGCCCTTGCCGGCGTTGGTGAAATCGCCGAAGAAACTCTGCGCGCCCCCGGGCAAGGTGTACGAGGTGAACACCGACAACTGGATGTCCTCGTACTTGTTGTAGAAGTAGGCGAAGTTCAGGAACAGCCGCTGGTCCAGCAGCGACATCTTGCTGCCGATTTCGTAGCTGTCGACCTTCTCGTCGTCGAACGGGTCGCCCGAGCGCGGCACCGCGGTGGTGTTGGCGCGGATGTTGAAGCCGCCGGACTTGAAGCCGCGCGAGGCCAGCCCGTAGAGCATGATCTCCGGGGTGAGCTGGTAGTCCAGGGAGACCTTGGGCGAGAAGTTCTTGAAGTTGACGGTCTTGTCGAAATTGGCCGCCGTGCCCCAGGCCGTGCCGTAGTCCAGGCCGGTGTAGAAGCGGTTGAGCGCGATCGCGTGCTTGTCCTCGTCGGTGTAGCGCGCGCCGACATCCAGCTTGAGCCGCTCGGTCAGGTCGAAGGTCCAGTCCGCGTACACCGCGATGCTCTTGGTGTTGACCACGCCCTGGGTGTCGCCATACAGCGGGTTGGTCAGCGCGGGCGGCAGGAATGGATTCCAGAAATGGTTGAGCACCTGGCCACCGGCGTCGCCATCGAACGCGTAGACACCCATCACGCCGCGGGCGCGGCCGCCACCGTCGTAGTTGGCCTGCACCTCGTGGCTGACCTGGCTGTCGTTGTAGAACGCACGCACGTCCACCAGGGTCAACGGCGTGGTGTCGAAGTCGATGTTGGTCTCGGTGTCGGACTCGCGCTTGGCGATCACGTACTTCAGCGCCCAATCCTCGTTGACCCGCCAGTTGAAGGTGGCCGAGGCGCCCTTCATGGTGGTGTCGTTGACGTTGCCCATCGCGCTACGGATGTCGTAACGGTCGGAGGTCGGCGGATAGGCCGGGGCGATCGGATTGGGTGCCAGCATCCTGGCGCCGCGCACGCCGGACTGATCGTCCATCCAGTCGAACGCGAACTGCACGTCGAAATTGTCGCCGGCGTACGCGCCCAGTTGCAGGCGCGCGGCGTTGATTTCCTTGTCGCTGACATCCTGGTGCGTGTAGGTGTTCTCGCCGTAGCCATCGCGATTCATGCTGGCCACCGCCACCCGCCCGCGCAGGCCGCTGTCGGCCCCGCCGATGGCGCCGCCGATGGCGGCCTTGGCATCGAGCTGGTTGTAATTTCCGACGGTGATCGAAGCGAAACCCTGGGTCTCGGTCGGCAGGCCGCGCGAGACGTACTTGATGGCGCCGCCGATGGTGTTCTTGCCGTACAGCGTGCCCTGCGGGCCGCGCAGCACCTCGATGCGCTCGACGTCGAACACGTCCAGCAGCGCGCCCTGCGGACGGGCGATGTAGACGTCGTCCAGGTAGATGCCCACGCCCGGATCCACGCCCCACAGCGGATCCGCCTGGCCGATGCCGCGGATGTAGGCGGTGACGGTGCTGGTCGAGCCGCGCGCGGCGTAGATGGTCAGGTTCGGCACCTGCGCATCCAGATCGCCGATATCGCGGACGTTCAACTTGTCCAGGCTTTCGGAGGTAAACGCGGTGACCGCCACCGGCACGTCCTGCAGGGTTTCCTCGCGCTTGCGCGCGGTCACCGTGACCGAATCCAGCGTGGTCGCGCGGCTGGCCGGCTGGCCGCTGTCTGTCCCCGTGTCCTGCGCGAACGCGCAGGGTGCCGACGCCAGCAACACCGTGCCAATCGCCAGACTCAAATGCTTGCGCTTCATGGATCTCCCCTCCTCCCGGGAATGCGTGCGGCGGACGGTTGTCGCCGATGCTGGAGAAGGCTAGAGGCGGACCGGGCGGACCGGCATCGTACCTTCGTACAGTGGGCCGCCGGCGGGGGGGTGTCGATACTCCCGCCACCTGCCGGCGGTTGCCGGCGAACCCACGAGTCCCCGGCGCCGAGGAGCCACGGATGTCCTTTCTGATCGTACTGGCCGCGCTGTGCTTCCTGATGTTCGTGGCCTACCGCGGCTACAGCGTGATCCTGTTCGCGCCGGTCGCGGCGCTGGGCGCGGTCCTGCTGACCGATCCCTCGCTGGTGGCGCCGATGTTCACCGGCCTGTTCATGGACAAGATGGTCGGCTTCCTCAAGTTGTACTTCCCGGTATTCCTGCTCGGCGCGGTGTTCGGCAAGCTGATCGAGATCTCGGGATTCTCCAAGGCGATTGTCGCCGGAACCATCCGCGTGGTCGGTCGCCAGCGGGCGATGCTGTCGATCGTGCTGGTGTGCGCGCTGCTGACCTATGGCGGCGTGTCGCTGTTCGTGGTGGTGTTCGCGGTCTATCCGTTCGCCGCCGAGATGTTCCGCCAGAGCGACATCCCCAAGCGGCTGGTGCCGGGCACGATCGCGCTGGGCGCCTTCACCTTCACCATGGACGCGCTGCCCGGGACGCCGCAGATCCAGAACATCATTCCCACCTCGTTCTTCGGCACCACCGCCTGGGCCGCGCCGGTGCTCGGCACGCTGGGCGCGGTGTTCATCCTGGCGCTGGGCATCAGCTACCTGGAATGGCGGCGGCGGGTGGCGCTGCGCGCGGGCGAAGGCTATGGCGGCGATCTGCGCAACGAACCCGAACCCTTCCGCGGTGATCGCCTGGCGCATCCGCTGGTTGCGATCCTGCCCCTGCTGCTGGTGGGCGTGGCCAACTTCCTGTTCACCCGCTGGATTCCCGGCTGGTACGGCGACAGCCAGTCGTTCGTGCCGGCGGTGATCGGCAATCCGGCGCCGGTGGTCCAAGAGGTATCCAAGGTGGCCGCGATCTGGGCCGTGCAGGGCGCGCTGCTGGTCGGCATCCTGAGCGTGCTGCTGTTCGCCTGGAAGCCGGTGTTCGCCAGTTTCGCCGAAGGCACCAAGAGTGCCATCGGCGGCGCGCTGCTGGCCTCGATGAACACCGCCTCCGAATATGGTTTCGGCGCGGTCATCGCCGCCCTGCCCGGCTTCCTGGTGGTCGCCAACGCCCTGCAGTCCATTCCCAATCCGCTGGTCAACGAGGCCATATCGGTGACCGCGCTGGCCGGCATCACCGGCTCGGCGTCCGGCGGCATGAGCATCGCGCTGGCGGCGATGGCCGACAGCTTCATCGCCAACGCCAATGCCGCCGGCATCCCGATGGACGTGCTGCACCGGGTCGCGTCGATGGCCTCCGGCGGCATGGACACGCTGCCGCACAACGGCGCGGTCATCACCCTGCTGGCGGTGACCGGCCTCAGCCACCGCCAGTCCTACAAGGACATCTTCGCCATCACCCTGATCAAGACGATGGCGGTGTTCTTCATCATCGCCCTGTTCTACCTGACCGGCTGGGTCTGAGGCAGCCGGCCGGGATCAGGCCATTCCGGCGCCGGCACGTCCCGCTTCCGCCGGAGCGGGTTCGGGAAAATTCGCGACCGCCCGGGACAATCGCCCAGTGGCAAGCCGAATCGCGGCGCGTTTCGCCCACGCCGTCGAGGAGCGGCCGCATCGACATGCCGGCCTGTGCGCGCGGTCGCAGTCATGTTCGCCCCGCTTGCCGAATACTGGCATCGATTCCGGGGAAAACCAGCCACCACGATGACACGCCGAACCTTCACGGTCCGCCGGACCGCGTTCCGTACCCGCGCCCCACTGGTCTCGCAGCGTGGCCGCCCGGTCCATGGCACCGAATCCGCGGATCCTCCTTCCGCGCCCACCGCCGAATCGTTGCGGGCCGCCGTGCGCCAGCGCCATCGGCGGCTGTACGGTTTGCGGGGCGGCGAACGCGCCATGCTCCCGGCCAGCGACGAGCGTGGTCAGGCCCGGACCGGCCAGGTCGCGCAGGACATGAGCGAGCCCCGCCTGTTGACCCTGCCGGCGCCGCCGTTCGCGGTGCGGATGTTGAACCGGCTCAGCTACGGCGCCACGCCGACGACGCTGGCCGAGTTCAATGCGCTGGGCGGCGACGATCGCCAGCGCCTGGCCAACTACGTCGACTGGCAGCTGGACTGGAACGCGATCGACGACAGCGCGGTGGAAAACCGGCTCGCTGGCGCCGGCTACACCACCCTGGGCAAATCGCTGCCGCAGTTGTGGGCCGATCACGTCGCCCCCGATCCCGACTACGCCATCCGCATGCGCCCGGCCAACGAGGTGCAGCGCGCCGCATTCGTCCGCGCGGTGTATTCGCGCCGCCAGTTGCGCGAGGTGCTGGTCAACTTCTGGCACGACCACTTCAACGTGCTGGTCACCGAGTTCAGCGCCGGCCCGCTGTTTCCGCACTACACCCGCGACGTGATCCGCGCCAACGCCAAGGGCAATTTCCGCACCCTGCTGGAGGCGGTCGCCACCAGCACCTCGATGCTGTACTTCCTCGACAACATCAACAATTCGCGCTCCGGCCCCAACGAGAACTGGGCGCGCGAACTGCTGGAGCTGCATACCCTGGGCGCGGAGAACTATCTCGGCTTCACCGATCCGTTCGAAGTGCCGCCGTGCCCCGAGGATCCGGCCTACCCGATCGGTTATACCGACATCGATGTCTATGAAACCGCCGCGGCGTTCACCGGCTGGTCGGCGAAGAACGGGCATTGGGAATTCCCCACCGAGAATGACGGCAGCTTCGTCTATCGCCAGTCCTGGCACGACGCGGGGCCGAAGTTCCTGCTCGGACGGATGCTGTATCCGGAACAGCCGGCGATGAAGGATGGACGCGACGTGCTGGATCGGCTGGCCAGCCATCCGCGGGTGGCGAAATTCATTTGCCGCAAGCTGATCCGCCGCTTCGTCACCGACACGCCGCGGCAGGCGCTGGTCGACAGCGCGGCCGCGCTGTTCCGCAGCCATTGGCAGCATCCGGACCAGATCGGGATCGTGCTGCGCCACATCCTCAATTCCGACGACTTCGTCAACAGCTGGGGCTGGAAGAACCGGCGTCCGTTCGAGGCCACGGTGGCGGCCATGCGCGCGCTCGGCCAGGACTGGACGCTGCGGGTGGGCCACGACAAGAGCGACGAGTTCATGTGGCGGATGGGCTTCACCGGCCACCTGCCCTACAACTGGGCCGCGCCCAACGGCTATCCGGACACCGGCGTCGCCTGGTCCGGTGCCAATTCGCTGGCGATGACCTGGAAGCTGTTGAACTGGTTGACCGAGACCAGTGAAGCCGGCGTGCCGCTCAGTCCGATCGTGGCGGCCACCCGCAGCGGCGTCGCCGCGTCGCAATGGACCGCCAACACCCTGGTGACATTCTGGTGCAACCGCCTGCTGGGCTACCAACCCGTACCCGCGCGCCGCCAGGTACTGGTCGATTTCATGGCCCAGAACGGCGATCCGGCCAGCTACGTCATCACCGACACCGACGCCTGGGCCATCAACGACCTGAAGCGCCACTACAACCATCAGCGCCTGCGCAGCCTGGTCTCGCTGATCCTGATGTCCCCCGAATTCATGGCCCGCTGAGGTAACCGCATGAGCCGATTCACCCTGACCCGCCGTGAATTCGTGAAGGGTTGCTGTGGTGCCGCCGTGGTGGGGGCCGCCGGGTCAATCCTCACCTTTTCCGAGGAAGCGAGCGCGGCCACCAATCCCTATGACACGGTCGTGCACCTGTTCCTGCGCGGCGGCATGGACGGCCTGAACCTGGTCGTGCCGATCGCCGGCGATGATCGCGGTTTCTACGAACAGGCCCGGCCGGATCTGTCGATTCCGATCAGCGGCACCTACGCCGCGTTGCCACTGACCCTGGCCGGCGGCGCGGCCACCGGTTTCGGACTGCACCCTTCCGCGACCGGCCTGCACGATCTCTGGAACAGCGGCCATCTGGGCATCGTGCATGCCGCCGGCCTGGCGACCTCGGTCACCCGCAGCCATTTCGATGCGCAGTTGTCGATCGATCTCGGGACACCCGGCAAGTTCGGTACCGGCAGCGGCTGGATGACGCGCGCCTGGGACAGCCGTCCCGCCATCACGCCCGCCGCCGCGCTGCCCGCACTGGGCATCGGCACCACCCAACCGGCCGGCATGCTCGGCTCCACCGCCGCGCTGACCATGGGCAGTGCGGGTGATTTCCGCCTCAATGCCGGCGCCTACGCCTGGCAGGAACGGCGCGCCGATTCGCCGGCCGGATTCCGTGGCCTCAACGAGACCCTGAGCGAGTTGTGGAGCGGGCGCACGGGCCTGCAGCTGAGCGGCCAGCGCGCCGACGCCTCATTGCGCCTGATCGCCCAGCAGGGCTACGGCTCGCCACCGGCAGGCTGGCCCGGGGGTACGTTCGCGCAGCAGTTGTGGACCATCGCGCAATCAATCCGCTTCAACCTCGGCCTGCGCTACGCCACCCTGGATCTGGGGGGTTGGGACACCCACGAGGGCCAGGGCACCGCCGGCAGCGGCTATCACTACTACCAGAACAAGATCGCGGAACTGTCCTCGGCGTTGCAGGCGTTCTTCAACGAGCTCAACGCCGGCGGCGAAATGGCGCGCGTCACCGTGGTGGTGCAATCCGAGTTCGGTCGGCGGGTGCGCGCGAACGCCAACGGCGGCACCGATCATGGCTATGGCAATCCGCTGCTGGTGCTGGGCGGTCCGGTCAACGGGCGCCGCTTCTACGGCAACTGGCCCGGACTGAACCCGGAGACCCTGTCCCCGACCTTCGGCGACGTGCCGGTCACCACCGACTACCGGCGGGTGATCTCGGAAATCCTGATCCAGCGGATGGGCAACGCCAACCTGTCGCAGGTGTTTCCCGGCTATGCCGGCTATGCGCCACTGGGCATCGTGCAGGGCAGCGATCTGGCCGCGGCCGCACCGGCCCTGCCGCTCGCCATGCCCGCGCTGCAAACGGCACCGGAAACACCTCGTGGCAGTGCCGGTGACCGCGAAGTCCCCGACTGGCAACGCCGCGGCCGGATCGAACGCTTCATTCCCCGCCGGGAACATTGATCCGAGGCTGCATGCGATGATGCGCCGGCAACTCATGGAGGCCCGGCACGAATGCATGGCAGGCGGTGGTGGCGGTATGGAGTGTCGGGACTGGTCGTAATCCTCGTTCCCCTCGCGGCGTATCTGGGCTGGCTGCAGGGACGCTCCACCGGCGCTCCCGCGGCGCCGGCTTCGCCGGAAGCGCCGACCGGACAGGCGCTTGCTTCCGGCTCCTCCGTGTCCCCGCTCCCCTCGGCGCCGGCGGTTTCCGCCGCTCCGTTGCCCGCGCTGGAAACGCCGCTGCGCGATGCCCTGGCGATGCTGCGGCAGCGCGCGGATGCGGGTGACCCCAACGCGGCCTGCCGGCTGGCCGCGGAGTTCGAGTACTGCCATCAGATCCGCTACCGGCTGGTCGCCGCCTCCGAGGTGCTGCAGCAACAGGAGCAGCTCAGGAGCAATACCGGATCCGGCCTGTCCGAGGAAACCCGCCAGAACATGCGCGACATGATGGCCGCCAACAGCGAGCGCCTGCTCAAGGAGAGCGAGCATTGCGAGGGCGTCGCGCTGTCGACCGCGGCCGAACGCGTGCGCTACTGGCGCCAGGCGGCGCTGGGTGGCAACACGCCGGCGCTGCGTCACTACGCGGTAGGCAATGCCTTCCGGCTCAATGAAACACTCGAGAATCTGGACGCGTTGGCCGTGTACCGGCGCGAAGCCGAGGCGCTCGCCTGGCGAGGCACCGCTTCGGGCGATCTGCATACCGCCTTTGCCCTGGCATCCGCGCTCTCGCCGCAGCGCAACGAATTGCGACGCTACTTCCTGGCGCAGGCGGTGCGGCCCGACAAGGTCAAGGCGCTGGCGTTGTACCTGCACCTGAAAAGGCAGTTGGAGTCGGCACCCGCGGCCTTGGGCGGTCTGCGCTCCCAGGTGGAGCAACAGAGCGGTGAACTGCTGGCGGAATTGGATGCGCCAGCGCAGGCCAGGGCACGGGAACTGGCAGCCGGCTACGCACGCGACTGGACGCCTTCGTCCCGGGAGCCGTTCGCGATTCCTTCGCCCGGCGCACGCGGCACACCCGATGCCGCGCGCGCCGAATGCTCGCAGCCAACCGCCAGGCGCGTCCCGGATCCGCCGCCTTCCCTCCCCGCTCCCGCCGGCGCGTCATAGCGACACGGGGCGGGAGGCGACCTCCTGCTCAACCGCCTCAACCGTTGGTCGCGTGCCAGGCTTTCAGCAGTTCGGATTCCTTTTCGCGGCTGATGCCCGCGCGCAGCTTGGCCTGGCGTTCGGCAGGCTGGCTGTGGAACCAGGCCATCAGGTCGGTGATGGTGGTCTCCAGCGGACGATAGGTCAGGCCGGCTGCCACCGCACGCGCGTTGCTGACCTGGCCATAGCCCGCATATGGGCCGCTCTTCGCGGATACCCAGATCGGCAATTCCTCGACCTTCTGCGCTTCCAGGAACTCGGGCGTGACGTGCGTGTAGGTGGCCTTGCCGCCGGTCGCCTTCGCGCAGGCCTGCAACATCGCATCCATCGGCAACAGCTCCTTCGGACCGACCGCGTTGAACACCCCGTAGGTGCGCGCCTCGGCCAGCCGGATCATCCATTCGCCCAGATCGCGGCCATCGATGACCTGTACCGGATCCTTGCCGTCACCGGGCACCATCACCTCGCCCCCCTGGGCGACGCGATGCGGCCAGTAGGTGAAACGATCGGTCTCGTCGCGCGGGCCGACGATGTAGCCCGGGCGCACGATGGTCACCCGTTCGCCGAACTGCTTGTGCGCCTCGGCTTCGCTGAGCGCCTTGAGCGGGCCGTACAGGCCCTCGATGTCGGCCCGCAGCGATTCCTGGGTTTCGGCCATCGCGTCCTTGCCTTTGTACGGGGCGAGCGCATCGGCCTCGCTGATGCCGGGCTTGCTGCCATCGGCGTACACCGAGATCGTCGAGATGAAGAGGTAATGGCCGACATTGCCCTTCAGCACCTGGCCGGCGTCGCGCACCCAGAACGGCAGGCTGGTCGGGTTGTCGATGCAGACATCCCACTTGCGTCCTTCCAGCGACTTCAGATCGCCAGTGTTGCGGTCGCCGTGCAATTGCTCGACCTCGCCCGGCCATTCCGGCGAAGGGCGCTTGCCGCGGTTGAACAGGGTGACCTTGTGGCCGCGTTCCAGCGCATAGGCGACCTGGAACGGACCGGTGAAGCCGGTGCCGCCGAGGATGAGGATGTCCAGCGGCTTGGCGGCCTTGCCGACCTTGCCGGATTGGCCCGCGGCCCAGGCCAGCGATGGCATCGCGGCGGTGGCGGCGGCAAGCGCACTGAGTTTGAGCAGGTCACGGCGGCTGGTCATGGGTGGCTCCGGTGGTGGTGGTGGTGTGGCCGGGGGAAGCCGCACTAATACCATCCGCCGCCAGGGCCGCGCCTATGGCGAAAGTCGGGGCCGGTTTGCCGCATTGCGACAAACAAAAAGCGGGCCGAAGCCCGCTTTTCGTTGTCCGTGAAGGCAAGGACCGGCTTATTCGGCCGGCACGCCCTCGCCTTCCTCGACGGCCTTGATCGACAGGCGGATGCGGCCCTGCTTGTCGACTTCCAGCACCTTGACCTTGACCACGTCGCCTTCCTTCAGCTTGTCGCTGACCTTCTCCACGCGCTCGCTGGAGATCTGCGAGACGTGCACCAGGCCGTCCTTGCCCGGCAGGATGGTGACGAACGCGCCGAAGTCCATGATCTTGGCGACCTTGCCTTCGTAGATGCGGCCCGGCTCGACGTCCGAGGTGATCTGCTCGATGCGCGCCTTGGCGGCCTGCGCGGCGGCGGCATTGACCGAGGCGATGACGATGGTGCCGTCGTCCTGGATGTCGATCTGGGTGCCGGTTTCCTTGGTAATGCCCTGGATGGTGGCGCCACCCTTGCCGATCACTTCGCGGATCTTGTCCGGATGGATCTTGATGGTCAGCAGGCGCGGGGCATAGTCGCTCAGCTCGGCGCGCGGCGAGGTCAGCGCCGAGGCCATTTCGCCCAGGATGTGCAGGCGGCCGGCCTTGGCCTGCTGCAGCGCCTGCTTCATGATTTCCTCGGTGATGCCTTCGATCTTGATGTCCATCTGCAGCGCGGACACGCCGTCGGCGGTACCGGCCACCTTGAAGTCCATGTCGCCCAGGTGATCTTCGTCACCCAGGATGTCCGACAGCACGACGAAGTTGTCGCCTTCCTTCACCAGGCCCATCGCGAGGCCCGCGACCGGCGCCTTCACCGGCACGCCGGCATCCATCAGCGCCAGCGAGCTGCCGCAGACCGAGGCCATCGACGAGGAACCGTTGGACTCGGTGATTTCCGAGACCACGCGGATGGTGTACGGGAATTCCTCGATGGTCGGCATCACCGCCAGCACGCCGCGCTTGGCCAGGCGGCCATGGCCGATTTCGCGACGCTTGGGGGCGCCGAAACGGCCGCACTCGCCTACCGAGAACGGGGGGAAGTTGTAGTGGAACAGGAAATTCTCTTTGTACTCGCCGCTGACCGCGTCGATGATCTGCCCATCGCGGGCGGTACCCAGCGTGGCGACCACGATCGCCTGGGTCTCGCCGCGGGTGAACAGCGAGGAGCCGTGGGTACGCGGCAGCACGCTCACCTTGGAGGTGATCGGGCGGACGGTGTCCAGCGCGCGGCCATCGATGCGGACCTTGGTGTCCAGCACGGAGTCGCGCATGGTGCGGTATTCCAGCTCGCCGAATTCCTTCGACAGCTCGGCGCCGCTCCAGCCTTCGGCTTCGACGCGACCGGCCAGGCGTTCCACCACGTCCTTCTTGATCGCGGCGATGGCGTCGCGGCGCTGCAGCTTGTCGCGCACCTGGAACGCTTCGGCCAGCTGGTTGCCGACGGCTTCCTTCAGCGCCGAGATCAGGGCAGTGTTCTTGGCCGGGGCGGTCCAGTCGGACGGCTTGGTGCCGGCTTCGACGGTCAGCTCGTTGATCGCGTTGATGACTTTCTGCATCTCGCGGTGGCCGAACATCACCGCACCCAGCATCACGTCCTCGGACAGGATGGCGGCTTCGGATTCGACCATCAGCACGGCGTTGGCGGTGCCGGCGACGACCAGCTCCAGCTGCGATTCCTTCAGCTCGCTGGTGGTCGGGTTGAGGATGTACTCGCCGTTCTTGTAACCGACCTTGGCAGCGCCGATCGGACCCATGAACGGGGTGCCGGCCAGGGCCAGGGCGGCGGAGGCGCCGATCAGGGCCGGGATGTCACCGTCGACTTCCGGGTTCAGCGACATCACCGTGGCGATGATCTGGACTTCGTTCTTGTAGTCTTCCGGAAACAGCGGGCGGATCGGGCGATCGATCAGGCGCGAGATCAGGGTTTCCTTCTCGGTCGCGCGGCCTTCACGCTTGAAGAAGCCACCGGGGATGCGGCCGCCGGCGTAGAACTTCTCCTGGTAGTCGACCGTCAGCGGGAAGAAGTCCTGGCCTTCGCGGGCGGACTTGGCGGCGACGGCGCTGACCAGCAGTACGGTGTCGTCCATCTTGACGATGACGGCGCCACTGGCCTGGCGGGCGATTTCGCCGGTTTCCAGGGTGACGGTGTGCTTGCCGTACTGAAAGGTTTTGGTGATTTTTGCCACGTGGTTTCCTTGGATATTGCCTGTTCGGATTCTGGGCCGCCCGCGGCCCGTGCCGTCGGCGGTTGGCCGGAGTATCCGGCCGGTGTCTTGCAGGGAAGGCGCATGCCTTTCAGGGACATGCCGCGAGGTTTCCTTCCCTCAAATGCAAACCGCGGCGCATTGCTGCGCCGCGGTGGGGTATTGCATCAACGACGCAGACCGAGCTTTTCGATCAGGCTCTTGTAGCGCTCGTTGTCTTTCTTCTTCAGGTAGTCGAGCAGGCTGCGGCGACGGTTGACCAGCTGCAGCAGGCCGCGACGGCTGTGGTGATCCTTCTTGTGGATCTTGAAGTGGCCGCTCAGCTGCTCGATGCGGGCGGTCAGCAGGGCGACCTGCACTTCCGGCGAACCGGTGTCGGCGGCGCCGCGCTTGTTTTCTTCAATGATCTTCTGGGTATCGATGGACATGTGGTTTCTCTGGAGATGCGAAGCCTGCAGGAACGCCGGGAGATACCGGAGTAGACCGGAGCACCGCGTGGCTCGCCGTGAACGAAAGGAAATACCGGTGCAAAACCGGCGGCGTAGTGTAGCCGCCGAGGCCTTTTGAAACAAGGTTTTAATGTTTGGGCCGCGCCGTGCCCGGGGTGTTCAGGACCGCCCAGCTGAACAGACGTTGGGGGACCAGCGTCCCCTCGGGGTCCACGCTGCCCAGGCCCAGCACCCGCCCGTCCGGCCCGAAGATGGCCACCGTCGCGGCCGTCTCCCCCTGCCCGCGCAGGCGCTGGCCCATGCCGAAGCGGCGGGTGCCGTCGGCGTCCAGGTCGCGCCGGGGAAAACCGGTCAGGCCGGCCTCGACCGGCAGCAGCGCGGCCAGCAGCGCTTCGTCGCCCTGCCCGGCCAGCGCGTCCAGCGCCTCCAGGGTGTACATGCGCGGGGCCAGGAACGGCTCCACCCACAGGCGGCGCAGCTCGGCCACGTGGGCACCACAACCCAGCGCCTCGCCCAAGTCGCGGACCAGGCTGCGCACGTAGGTGCCGGAACCGCATTCGACCCGCAGTCGGACCCGGTCGCCCTCGGTGGCCAGGACCTCGATGGCATGGACCTCGACCTCGCGCTCCGGCGCCTCGATCGACTCGCCCCTCCGGGCCCGGGCGTACAGCGGCTCGCCGCCCTGCTTGAGCGCCGAATAGATGGGCGCGCGCTGGCGGATCACGCCGCGCAGGGGCGCCAGCGCCGCCTCCAGGTCGCCCGCGGCCAGCGCCGGCACCGGCCGCTGGCGCAGCGGCACGCCGTCGGCATCGTCGGTGTCGGTGGTCACGCCCAGCACGGCGGTGGTCTCGTAGGCCTTGCGCGAGCCGAGCAGCAGGCCGGCGATCTTGGTGGCCTCGCCGAAGCACAGTGGCAACAGGCCGGTGGCGAGCGGGTCCAGGCTGCCGGTATGCCCGCCCTTCTCGGCGCGGAACAGGCGGCGCACGGCCTGCAGGGCGGCGTTGGAACTCAGGCCCTGCGGCTTGTCCAGCAGCAGCAGGCCATCCAGCGGGCGGAAGCGAATCTTCGGGGGCATCCCTCTCCGGGTCCTATCAGGGTCCTCGGGCACGGCCAGCACCTGCACGGCGGCCGGTACGCCGACGATGTCCGGCGGGCCATGCCCGCGCAGTATCAACGAAAAACGGGGACGGCGCGGCCAGGGCCGCCGCCGCGTGGCGATCAGTCCTGCCCGTCGTCCTGCCCGCGCTCGGGCAGGTCGCGCAGCAACTGGTCGATGCGCTCGCCGCGATCGACCGAATCGTCGTAGTGGAAGTGCAGTTCCGGCACATGGCGCAGCTTGACCCGGCGGGCCAGCTCCATGCGCAGTTCGCGCGCCAGCTCCCGCAGGCCCTTGATCGCGTCTGCCGAACGCTCCGGCATCAGCGCCGTCACGTAGACCTGGGCATGCGCCAGATCGCGGGAGACCTCGACGTCGGACACGCTGACCGACGGCAGGCCGTACTCGCGCACGGCCTCATGCACCAACGCACCCAGCTCGCGGCGGAGCTGTGCGGAGATACGGTCGGTGCGATGGAAGGATTTGGTGGGCATTGAAACGGGATTCGAGATTCGGGATTCGGGATTCGAAAGAGCGATCGTGAAGGGTCGGGAATCCGGGAGAAGCTTCAACGAATCTCCAATCCCGCATCCCCAATCCCGGCGGGACGCTTATAGCGTCCGCGCCACCTCGATGCGTTCGAAGCACTCGATCTGGTCGCCCGGCTTGATGTCGTTGTAGGCCTTCACGCCGATACCGCACTCGGTACCATTGCGGACCTCCTCGACGTTCTCCTTGAAGCGACGCAGCGATTCCAGTTCGCCTTCGAAGATCACCGTGCTGTCGCGCAGCACGCGGATCGGCTTGTTCCGCTTGACCACGCCTTCCACGACCATGCAGCCGGCGACCGCGCCGAACTTGGAGCTGCGGAACACGTCGCGGACCTCGGCGGTGCCGATGATCTCTTCGCGGATTTCCTTGCCCAGCAAGCCCGAGGCCACCTGCTTCACCTGATCGATCACGTCATAGATGATCGAGAAGTAGCGCAGGTCGACGCCGTTGGCTTCGATGATCCGGCGGGCGGAGGCATCGGCGCGCACGTTGAAGCCGATGACCGTGGCCTTGGCGGTGACCGCGGCGTTGGCGTCGGACTCGGTGATGCCGCCGACGCCGGCGGTGATCACGTTGATGCGGATCAGCTCGTTGGACAGGCCGACCAGCGACTGCTTCAGCGCTTCCACCGAACCCTGCACGTCGGCCTTGATCACCAGGTTCAGCACCTGCTGGCCTTCGCCCTGGCCCATCTGCGCCAGGATGTCCTCCATGCGGTTGCCGGCCTGCTTGACCAGGCGCGATTCGCGGCGCTTGGCGTCGCGCTGCTGCGCCACGTCCTTGGCCAGGCGCTCGTCCTCGACCACCACGAAATCGTCACCGGCGTCGGGCACGCCCGACAGGCCCAGCACCTGCACCGGAATCGACGGACCGGCCGAGGCCGGCTGGCCGCCGGTCTCGTCGAACAGCGCGCGCTCGCGGCCATACTGGATGCCGCACACCAGGTAGTCGCCCTTCTTCAGGGTGCCCTGCTGCACCAGCACCGTCGCGACCGGGCCGCGGCCCTTGTCCAGCGAGGATTCGATGACCACGCCGCTGGCGCGGCCGTCTTCCACGGCCTTCAGTTCCAGCACTTCGGCCTGCAGCGAAATCGCGTCCAGCAATTCGTCGATGCCCTGGCCGGTCTTGGCCGAGATCTCCACCATCTGGGTGTCGCCGCCGAAGTCCTCGGCCACCACTTCCTCGGCCAGCAGTTCGTTCTTGACCCGCATCGGATCGGCGTCGGACTTGTCGATCTTGTTGACCGCGACGATCAGCGGCACCCTGGCCGCCTTGGCGTGCTGGATGGCTTCCTTGGTCTGCGGCATGACGCCGTCGTCGGCGGCCACCACCAGCACCACGATGTCGGTCAGCTTGGCGCCGCGGGCGCGCATCGCGGTGAACGCGGCGTGGCCGGGGGTATCCAGGAAGCTGATGACGCCCTTCGGCGTCTCCACGTGGTAGGCGCCGATGTGCTGGGTGATGCCGCCGGCTTCGCCGGTGGCCACCTTGGTGCGGCGGATGTAGTCCAGCAGCGAGGTCTTGCCGTGGTCGACGTGGCCCATGATGGTGACCACCGGCGGACGCGCCACCTTGTCGCCCTGCTGCTCCTCGGTGTGGGCCAGCAGTTCGCTCTCGGCGTCGTTGCTCTCGGCACGGATCGCCTTGTGGCCCAGTTCCTCGGTGACCAGCGCGGCGGTGTCGTGATCGATGGTCTGGGTGATGGTCGCCATGACGCCCATCTTGAACATCGCCTTCACCACGTCGCCGCCCTTCAGCGCCAGTTTCTGCGCCAGGTCCGCCACGGTGATGGTTTCGCCGATGGCGACCTCGCGCACGACCGGCGCGGTCGGACGCTCAAAGCCATGCGCGCCACCGCCGCCGCCACGGCTCTGTTCCATCTGCCGGCGCGGCTTGGGCTTGCCACGCGAGGTGGTGCGGCGCGCGCGTTCGGCGGCGGACAGGTGCAACTGGCCGGCGAAGCGGCTGGCCGCATCGTCGTCCTCGATGCCGCTGACCATCGCATGCGAACCGCGGGTCTTGTGCTTGTTCGCCGCCGCGGCGGCACCGTTGCGATCATCGACGCGCGGCGGATCCTTGCGGACCACCTGCTTGGCCACGTGATGCCCACCGGCGCGGGCCGGGCGCTCCTCGCCGGAGGGGGACTCGCCGGCATTGGCGGCGTTGGCCTCGGCTTCGGCGCGCGCGATGGCTTCGGCGGCCGCGCGGGCGGCCTCCTCTTCCTTGCGCTTGCGCTCGAGTTCCTCGGCGCGACGACGATCGTCCTCGGCCAGGCGCTGCTGTTCCTGCAGGTTGCGCTGCTTGGACTCCTCCAGCTTGCGCAGGATCTCGGCGCGCTCGGGATCGGTCTCGGTCTGCGAAGTGGTCGCGGCGACGGGCGCATCGGCCTCGTTCGGCTTGACGTAGGTGCGCTTCTGGCGCACTTCCACGTTCACCGTGGTCTTGCTGCGGCCGGCGGCGACGGTCACTTCCTGCACCTTGCGGCGGTTCAGGGTGATCTTCTTCGGCGCGGCCGTCTCGTCCGCCGCCTTCTCCGTCTTGCCGTGGGTACGGCGCAGGAAGCCGAGCAGCTTCATCTTCTCGGTGCTGGTCACGACCTGGTCGGGACCGCTGAACTTCATGCCGGCCTCGGCCAGCTGTTCCAGCAGTTTCTCGACCGGCGTATTGACCAGTTCAGCCAGCTTGCGGATGGTGGTTTGCTGCGACATTCGGATCCTAGTTTCTTTGTAGCGCCCCTCTGCCGTCAGCGAAGGAGCGCCCCATTTCAAGGTTGGGGATTCTAAGCCCTGCGGGTGCCAGGGCGGTGCTCATCGGTGGATCATTCGCCACGCTCCAGGCGGGCGATCTCCTCGGCACGGGCGGCCAGGATCAGCGCCGCGGCGCGTCCCTCGTCCAGCCCTTCGATGCCAAATTCCACCACTTCGTCGGCGGCCAGGTCCGACAGGTCCTCGCTGGTACGGACGCCCTGCGCGGCCAGCGCATAGGCGGTTTCCTCGTCCATGCCCTCCAGCGCCAGCAGGTCGTCGGCGGGCTGGTTCTCCTCCAGGCCCTCCTCCTCGGCCAGCGCCTCGTTCAGCAGGGCATCGCGGGCACGGGCCCGCAGTTCCTCGACGATGTCCTCGTCGAAGCCTTCGACCGCCAGCAGTTCGCCGACCGGCACGTAGGCGATTTCCTCGACCGTGCTGAAGCCTTCGCTGACCAGGATGGCGGCGATCTCCTCGTCCACTTCCAGCTTGTCCATGAACAGCTGGCGGGCCACGGCCTGCTCGGCCTCGGACTTGGCGGCGACCTGGTCCTGGGTCATCACGTTCAGCTGCCAACCGGTCAGGCGGCTGGCCAGGCGCACGTTCTGGCCGCCCTTGCCGATGGCCTGCGCCAGCCGGTCCTCGGCCACCGCCAGATCCATCGAGTGCTTTTCCTCGTCGACGATGATCGACTGCACCTCGGCCGGCGCCATCGCGTTGATGACGAAGGTGGCGGGGTTGTCGTTCCACAGCACGATGTCGACGCGCTCGCCGTTCAGTTCGTTCGACACCGCCTGCACGCGCGAACCACGCATGCCGATGCAGGCGCCGATGGGATCGGTGCGGCTGTCGTGCGCCAGCACCGCAATCTTGGCGCGGTCGCCCGGATCACGCGCGCAGGCCTTGATCTCGACCAGGCCCTGGCCCACTTCCGGCACTTCCAGCTTGAACAGCTCGATCATGAATTCCGGCGCGGCGCGGCTGATGAACAGCTGCGGGCCGCGGGGCTCGGAACGCACGTCGTACAGGTAGCCGCGCACGCGGTCGCCGGCGCGCAGCACGTCGCGCGGAATGCCCTTGTCCTTCGGGATGAAGGCTTCCGCATTCCCGCCCAGGTCCACGTAGATGTTGCCGCGCTCGGCGCGCTTGACCACGCCGGTGACCAGTTCGCCGACGCGATCCTTCCACGCATCGACCACCTGCTGGCGCTCGGCCTCGCGCACGCGCTGCACGATCACCTGCTTGGCGGCCTGCGCGGCGATGCGCCCGAAGTCCGGGTTCTCGATCTGTTCCTCGATCCAGTCGCCGACCTCGACGCCTTCGGCCTCGTCAACGGCGTCCATCAGGCGGAGCTGGCGATCCGGCGATTCCATCACCACGTCGTCGGCCACGACTTCCCAGCGGCGGAAAGTCTCGTAGCTGCCGTCCTTGTGGTCGATCGACACGCGCACCGACACGTCCTGGTCCAGGTAACGCTTCTTGGCGGCGGATGCCAACGCGGCTTCGATGGCATCGAAGATCACTTCGCGCGGCACGCCCTTCTCGTTGGCGACCGCATCCACCACCAGCAAAAGTTCCTTACTCATCATTCACTCCGCACGCGGCTTGCGAGCCGCCGGCTTGTTGGGTTGTTGCTTGGATGCCTGCTTCGCCGCGCCCTTGCCGGCGGCGGCTCCGCTCGCGGCGCCGGCCTTGCGGCCACCGCCCTTGGGTTTTTCGGGGGCCAGGCCCAGCGCCGCCCAGTCGGGGACCAGCCTGGCCTTGTCGATATTATCGAAGGCCACGGACAGTGCCGCGCCGTCGACCGTGAAAACAACCTGGTCGCCCTCGATCCCGGTGATGGCGCCCTGGAAGCGGCGACGGCCGTCCTGCGGCAGTTTCAGCACCACCTTGGCGCTCTCGCCCTGGTGGCGCGCGAGCTGGGCCAGGGTGAACAGGGGGCGGTCCACGCCCGGCGACGAGACTTCCAGGGTGTAGTTGCCGGAAATCGGGTCTTCCACGTCCAACTGGGCCGAGACTTCGCGGCTGACCGCCTCGCAGTCGTCGATATTGATGGACCGGGTGTCCCGCTCCGCATCCTGCACGTCGATGTACAGCCGCACGGTGGCGCCGCCGGGTGCGGGCAGATACTCGATGCCCAGCAACTCGAGCCCGAGTGCCTGGACCGTCGGGGCCAGGAGTTCCGAGATTTGAGTGGCCTTGTCGCTCACGGAATGACCTTTGCCAGAAGATTCTAGATTGCAGAAACAACAAGGGGCCCGATGGGCCCCTTGTCCGATAACGCTGGATTTCGGTGTGAAAGCGGAAGCATGCGCTTTCACGAGCCCGAGCTTCGGACGTGGAAGCCAGGAGGCTTCCTACGACCGCAAAGCTTGGTAGCGGGGGCAGGATTTGAACCTGCGACCTTCGGGTTATGAGCCCGACGAGCTGCCAGACTGCTCCACCCCGCAGCAGAAGCGGAATTATGAAGGCTTCCGTGGATTCTTGCAAGCCTTCACATCAACAAAAACTATCGCCCGGAGGAAAAACATGCGGACGCCGGGCGCGTCCGCGGGATTCAGCCGGCGAATGCCTGCTGGCACCACGACATGATCGGGTTCCAGAAGATGCCCAGCACCAGCAGCGCCAGGGCGTTCACGCCGAACACGACCGGCACCACCCGATCCTGGCGGGCCGGCTGGCGCTCGCCCACCGGCTCGTCGAAGTACATGACCTTGATGACGCGCAGGTAGTAGAAGGCGCCGATCACGGCGCAGACCACGCCCAGGATCGCCAGCCAGGTGAAGCCACCCTTCAGCGCCGCGCCCAGCACCACCAGCTTGGCCCAGAAGCCCAGGAACGGCGGCACGCCGGCCAGCGAGGCCATCACGCACAGCACCAGCCCGGCCTGCCAGGGATTGCGCGCGTTCAGGCCCTTGAAGTCGTCGATCTTGTCGGCCTCGAAGCCCTGGCGCGACAGCACCACGATGGCGCCGAACGCGGCCGCCGACATCAGCGCGTAGCTGATGGCGTAGAACAGCGCCGCCGAATAGCCGGTCGCACCGCCACCGGCGAAGCCGACCAGCAGGAAGCCCACGTGCGACACCGTCGAGTAAGCCAGCATGCGCTTCAGGTTGGTCTGGGCGATGGCGATCAGGTTGCCGATCACCAGCGACGCCGCGGCCAGTCCGGCCAGCAGCCATTGCCATTGCTCGGCGACCGGGCCGACGCCGCTTTCCAGCAACCGGTAAGCCATGCCGAACGCGGCCAGCTTGGGACCGGAACTGATGAACAGGGTGATCGGGGTCGGTGCGCCCTGGTAGACGTCCGGCAACCACATGTGGAACGGCGCGGCACCCAGCTTGAAGGCCACGCCGGCCACCATGAACACCACGCCGGTCAGCAGCAGGGTGCGGTCGGAGGTCGAGGCGATGGCGGCATGGATGCCGTCCAGGTGCAGCGTGCCGGTGGCGCCGTAGGTCAGCGACATGCCATACAGCAGCAGGCCGGAGGCGAGCGAACCCAGCACGATGTACTTCATCGCCGCTTCCGCGGACAGGCCGTCCTCGCGGTTGAGCGCGACCAGCGCGTACGAGCACAGCGCCAGCAGTTCCAGGCCCAGGTAGACCATCACCAGGCTGCCGGCCGAGACCATCATCATCATGCCCGCGGTCGCCAGCATCACCAGCACCGGCACTTCACCGGGATACAGCTTGCGCTCGCGCAGGTAGGGCCAGGCGTAGACCAGCGACAGCGCACTGACCAGCAGGATCGCCAGCTTGGTGACGTTGGCCATCACGTCGCGGACGAACATGCCGTTGAACACGGATCCGCTGCCGCCGACGTCGGTGAGGATCATGAAGAACGAAACCGCCAGGGTGACCAGGGCCAGCGCGTGGGTGATCACCCGCTGGCGGTCGCTCAGGAACAGGTCCAGCATCAGCAGCGCGAACGCGCCGGCGATCAGCACGACTTCCGGCAGCAGCGGGAGCAGGTCGGCGGCGGTGGGGAGCATCGACGTGGTCATCATTCTTCCTTACAGCTTGCTGTTGGCGAGCTGCATCGCCAGGTTCGCAATCGACGGTTCCATCAGGTCGACGAGCGGCTTGGGGTAGACGCCCAGCACCAGCACGCCGATGGCAAACACGCCCAGCACCAGCGCTTCGCGCCCGTTGATGTCCTTGAGCTCGGCCACGTGCGAATTGGCCACTTCGCCGTACATCACCCGCTTGATCAGCCACAGGGTATAGGCGGCGCCGATGATCAGGGTCAGCGCGGCGACCAGCGCGATCAGCGGATGCTTCTGGAAGCTGGCGACGATGACCATGAATTCGCCGACGAAACCGCTGGTGCCCGGCAGGCCCGAGTTGGCCATGCCGAACAGCACGAAGAACACCGCGAACCAAGGCATCACGTTGGCCACGCCGCCGTAGTCCTTGATCATGCGGGTATGCATGCGGTCATACAGCACGCCGACGCAGGAGAACATCGCGCCGGAAACGAAACCGTGCGAAATCATCTGCACCATCGCGCCCTGCAGGCCCAGGCGCGCGCCGTCCAGGTTGCCGTAGTCGCGCACCAGGCTGAAGGCGATGAAGATGCCCAGCGTGACGAAGCCCATGTGCGAGACCGACGAATAGGCGATCAGCTTCTTCATGTCGTCCTGCACCAGCGCCACCAGGCCGACGTAGACCACGCCGATCAGCGACAGCAGGATCACCAGCCAGGCCCATTCGAAACCGGCGTCAGGCACGATCGGCAGGCTGAAGCGCAGGAAGCCGTAGCCACCGATCTTCAACATGATCGCCGCCAGGATCACCGAACCGGCGGTCGGCGCCTCCACGTGCGCGTCCGGCAACCAGGTGTGGACCGGGAACATCGGCACCTTGACCGCGAAGGCGATCAGGAAGGCGAAGAACAGCCAGGTCTGCTCCTTGGCGCTGAGCGGCAGCGTGTACAGGTCCGCCAGCTGGAAGCTGCCGCCCTTCAGGTACAGGTAGATCAGGCCGATCAGCATGAACACCGACCCGAGGAAGGTGTACAGGAAGAACTTGATCGAGGCGTAGATGCGGCGCGGGCCGCCCCACACGCCGATGATCAGGAACATCGGGATCAGCATGCCTTCGAAGAAGACATAGAACAGGATGGCGTCGAGCGCGCAGAACACGCCGATCATCAGGCCTTCCAGGAACAGGAACGCCGCCACGTACTGGCTGACCCGCTTCTCCACCGCCGACCAGGCGCCGATCAACGCCAGCACGGTGGTCAGCGTGGTCAGCACGATCAGCGCGACCGAGATGCCGTCGGCGCCCAGCGCGTACCAGATGTTGAAGGTCGGCACCCAGGCGCGCTTCTCGGCGAACTGCATGCCGGGGTTGGCGAAGTCGAAGCCGGTCAGCAGCGGCAGGCTCGCCAGGAAAGTCAGCAAGGCCACGCCCAATGCCACCCAGCGGGCGGCACTGGCGCGGCGGTTGCCCAGGGCGAGGACCAGCGCGCCGCCGAGAATCGGCAGCCAGATCAGAATGCTAAGCAAAGGCCAGTTCGACACGAGTGGTATCCGTTAGTTCAGCGCCAGGGCGGTCATTGCCAGAACCGGATGAGCACGGCCAGCAGTGCAATCAGGCCGAGGATCATCGCGAAGGCGTAGTGGTAGAGGAAACCCGACTGGGTACGGCGCAACAGGTTGGCGGCCAGATCCACGATGCGGGCGCTGCCGTTGACGGCCACGCCGTCGATCAGGTGGGTGTCGATGGCGCGCGATGCCTTGCCCAGCTTCACGCTGCCGCCGGCCAGGCCACCGATCCACAGGTCGTCCATGCCGTACTTGTTCTCCAGGATGCGGACCGGCAGCGCGAAGATGCGGCGCAGCTTGCCCGGCAATTCCGGCGTGAACAGGTACAGGACGGTCGCCAGGATGAAACCGGCCAGGGTCAGCCAGAACGGGGCGGCCTTCATGCCGTGCAGGGCGAACTCGAACGGACCATGGAAGGTTTCCTTCAACTGCCCCACCGTGTCCGCGGCCGGATTGATGAAGTCGATCGCACCCAGGAAGAACGGCAGCTGCGCGTGGTGGCCACTCCAGTCGGTGCCGAACAGCATCGGGCCGATGGTGAAGTAACCGACCAGGATCGACGGAATCGCCAGCAGGATCAGCGGAACGGTGACCACCCACGGCGACTCGTGCGGCTCGTGCGCGCCGTGGTGGCCGTGATCGTCGCCATGGTGATCGTCGTGGTGCGCGTCGCCATGATGCTCGTCATGGCCGTGCCCGGCATGGGCGTCGCGGAAGCGCTCCTTGCCGTGGAAGGTCAGGTACAGCAGGCGGAAGCTGTAGAAGCTGGTGACGAACACGCCCAGCAGCACCGCCCAGTAGCCATAGTTGGCGACCCATTCGCTGGGGCCGTTGATGCCCTGCGCCATCGTGCCCAGTTCGGCCACCTTGTGGGCGAACTCGCCGGCCTGCTCCTGGTGGTGCTTGGCCGCCTCGATGATGGTGTCCTTGGAATAGAAGCCGGACAGGAACGGCGTGCCGACCAGCGCCAGGGTGCCGATCAGGCTGGTGATGTAGGTGATCGGCATGTACTTGCGCAAGCCACCCATCTTGCGCATGTCCTGCTCGTGGTGCATGCCGATGATGACCGAACCGGCCGCCAGGAATAGCAGGGCCTTGAAGAAGGCATGGGTGGCGACGTGGAACATGCCCACCCAGTACGCTCCGGCTCCGCAAGCGATGAACATGAAGCCTAACTGTGAAACGGTGGAATAGGCGAGGACCTTCTTGATGTCCGTCTGGCCAAAAGCGATCAGCGCGGCGAACAGGGCGGTGAACGCGCCGACGCAGGCGATGACGGCACTGGCGATCGGCGAAAGCTCGAAGACCACGTAAAGCCGGTTTAGCAAGAAGACGCCGGCCGTGACCATCGTCGCGGCATGGATCAAGGCGGAAACGGGGGTCGGGCCCGCCATCGCGTCGGGAAGCCAAAGATAGAGCGGGAACTGCGCGGACTTACCGCAGGCGCCGACGAAGAGCAGCAGGGCGATCGCGGTGGTGAC
>NZ_JANJUE010000005.1 GCF_024710765.1 Pseudoxanthomonas sp. | reverse complement strand
GCCGGCCTCAACAACTACGACAGCAAGCGCATCGGTTCCGGCCTGCTGTTGCAGTCCTCCGACAACCGCGGCATGAGCGCGGACGAGCTGAAGGTGGTCAGCCAGCGCGCGCCGACCGAGGCCGAGCTGCGCGACCTGCTGTTCGCCTGGCGGGTGGCCAAGTACGTCAAGTCCAACGCGATCGTCTATGCCAAGGACAACCGCACGATCGGTGTCGGCGCCGGCCAGATGAGCCGGGTGTATTCGGCCCGCATCGCCGGCATCAAGGCCGCCGACGCGAACCTGCAGGTCGAAGGCTCGGTGATGGCTTCGGACGCCTTCTTCCCGTTCCGCGACGGCATCGATGCCGCTGCCGAGGCCGGCATCAAGGCGGTGATCCAGCCGGGCGGCTCGATGCGCGACAACGAGGTCATCGCCGCGGCCGACGAACATGGCCTGGCCATGGTGTTCACGGGCGTGCGCCACTTCCGGCACTGATCGTGCCGCGCCGCGCGCAGCCCGCCGCCACTGCCCACGCCCTGGCCGACGTGCTGGGGCTGGGCACGCTGGCAGCGACCTCGACTTCGCCCAACCGGCTGGCCTGGGCCGACGTCGATGGCCGCGCGCTGTTGTATCGCGCCAACTGCCTGGAGCTGCTGGACCGGATCATCGAACGCCACCCGCACGGCTTCTTCGACATGATCTTCGCCGACCCGCCGTATTTCCTCTCCAACGGCGGCGTCACCTGCCATGGCGGGAAAATGGTCAAGGTCGACAAGGGCGACTGGGACCGCAGCCAGGGCCCGGCGTACAACCACGAGTTCAACCTGGCCTGGCTGCAGCGCTGCCAGGCGGCGCTGAAACCCGACGGCACGCTGTGGGTATCAGGCACCCACCATGTGATCCATTCGGTGGGTTTCGCCATGCAGCAACTGGGCATGAAACTGCTCAACGACATCATCTGGGAAAAGCCCAATCCGCCGCCCAACCTGGCCTGCCGCACCTTCACCCATTCGACCGAAACCCTGATCTGGGCGGCGAAGACGGAGAAGAGCCGGCACCGCTTCCACTACCGCAAGATGAAGGCCGACAACGGCGACAGGCAGATGAAGTCGGTCTGGCGCCTGCCCGCCCCGGCCAAGGGCGAGAAGAGCCACGGTCGCCATCCCACCCAGAAACCGGTGGAACTGCTGCTGCGCTGCATCGAGGCTTCCACCGACCCGGGCGATCGCATCTTCGACCCCTTCAACGGTTCCGGTACCACCGGCGTGGCCGCGCTGCGCAGTGGCCGGCGCTACGTCGGCAGCGAGCTGGATCCGGCCTTCGTCCGGCTGACCGCCGCGCGGCTGGGGGCCGAATCATGATCGCGCCACGATCCCCGTTCCTTCCTTTTCCTGATCCGCCCCGCGGATCCACACGCATTTCGGAGTAGACAGCCATGAAGATCCTCGTCATCGGTTCCGGCGGCCGCGAACACGCGCTGGCCTGGAAGATCGCGCAGTCGCCTCGCGTCGGCGAAGTGCTGGTGGCGCCGGGCAATGCGGGCACCGCGCGCGAGGACAAGTGCCGCAACGTCGCCGTCGGCGCGACCGAAATCGATCGCCTGGTCGAGCTGGTCAGGCAGGAAGGCGTAGCATTGACCGTGGTTGGCCCGGAAGCGCCGTTGGTGGCCGGCGTGGTGGATCGTTTCCGCAGCGAAGGCCTGCGCATCTTCGGCCCCACCGCCGCCGCCGCGCAGCTGGAAGGCAGCAAGGCGTTCGCCAAGGATTTCCTCGCCCGCCACGGCATTCCCACCGCCCACTACGCGGTGTTCACCGAGACCGCGCCGGCGCTGGCCTACGTGCGCGAAAAAGGCGCACCCATCGTGATCAAGGCCGACGGCCTGGCCGCCGGCAAGGGCGTGATCGTGGCGATGACCCTGGCCGAGGCCGAATCCGCCATCCAGGACATGCTCGCCGGCAACGCGTTCGGCGCGGCCGGCGCGCGGGTGGTGGTGGAGGAATTCCTCGACGGCGAAGAGGCCAGCTTCATCAGCATGGTCGATGGCCGCACCGCGCTGCCGATGGCGACCTCGCAGGATCACAAGCGCGTCGGCGACGGCGACACCGGCCCCAACACCGGCGGCATGGGCGCGTACTCGCCTGCGCCGGTGGTGACGCCCGAGGTGCATGCGCGGGTGATGCGCGAAGTGGTCAATCCGACCGTGCAGGGCATGATCGCCGATGGCGTGCCGTTCACCGGCTTCCTCTATGCCGGCCTGATGATCGACGGCAGCGGCGCGCCCAAGGTGATCGAGTTCAACGTGCGCTTCGGCGATCCGGAAACCCAGCCGGTGATGCTGCGCCTGCGCTCGGATCTGGTGGATCTGGTGGAAGCGGCGATCGATGGACGCCTGGATGCCACCCGGGCCGATTGGGACGGACGCCCGTCCCTGGGCGTGGTGATGGCCGCGGCCAACTATCCCGAAACGCCGAAGACCGGCGATGCCATCCATGGCCTGGACACGGATCTGGGCGAGGCCAAGGTCTTCCATGCCGGCACCCGCCTGGGCAGCGACGGCGACGTGCTGACCAGCGGCGGCCGCGTGTTGTGCGTGGCCGCGCTCGGCGACAGCGTGGGCGAGGCGCAGCGCAATGCCTACGCCGCGGTCGAGCGCATTGGCTGGGACGGCGAATTCCATCGCAACGATATCGGCTGGCGCGCGGTCGCGCGGGAAAAGAACACCGCGTAGAGCCGGGCTTGCTGCTGGGATACCCGGCGATTGATCCTCCTTCTTGCGCACTAAAAAACAACGCAGCAAATCCCTCTTGATCCCCCTTTTCCGCTTTCAACAGCCGAATGGCTGGTCAAGGGGGAGACATTTCCTGGATACTGCATCAACAGCGCATCGGGATGGTCTTCGGTCGGCGTTGTGAGCTCCAACAGCCCCCTTTGAAAACGGGCGGGCACCCGCGCCGCGGGTGACGGGGAATTTGCGCGGGATCTCTCAAGACTCCTCCCGAAAGCCGCCCCCGGTAAACCGGATGACGCCAGGGTTCTGCTAGGCTGCGCGCAACCCACGGAGGGCGCATGTCCAGCCACAGCCAGTTCGCCTTGTTGAAACAGCGGCGCTTTCTGCCGTTCTTCCTGGTCCAGTCGCTGGGCGCCTTCAACGACAATGTCTACCGCCAGGCGATCATCGGCCTGCTGGGCTTCATGAGCGTCAGCCCGCAGGACAAGACGCTGTACACCAACCTGGCGCCGGCGATCTTCATCCTGCCCTATTTCCTGTTCTCGGCCACCGCCGGCCAGATCGCGGAGAAGCTGGAGAAGTCGAAGCTGATCCGGATCACGACGACGATGGAAATCGTCATCATGTCGCTGGCCGCGATCGGCTTTTTCACCCAGGACCTCGTCGTCCTGCTGGCCGCGCTGTTCTGCACCGGCCTGCAATCCACGCTGTTCGGGCCGGTGAAGTACTCCATCCTGCCTTCGGTGCTGAAACCCGAGGAACTGACCGGCGGCAACGGCCTGGTCGAGATGGGCACCTCGCTGTCGATCCTGGTTGGCATGATCTTCGGTGGCCTGATCTTCAACCTCGCCGGCAGCCATGGCCCCACCGTGGCCGCCATCGCCATCATCCTGCTGGCCATCACCGGCAATCTGGTCAGCCGGCTGATTCCGCCGGCCGACGCGGGCGCGCCGGACCTGAAGATCAACTGGAACCCGTTGACCGAATCGCGCGCGGTGCTGCGCCTGGCCAAGAAGCAGGTCGCGGTGCGCAACTCGGTGCTGGGCGTGTCCTGGTTCTGGTTCTTCGGCACCGTGCTGACCGGCAACATCCCCACCTATGCCGATCTGAACCTGGGCATCGGCACCTGGTACGTGTTTCCGCTGGCGCTGTTCTCGATCGGCACCGGCGTGGGTTCGCTGCTGTGCGAACGCCTGTCCGCGCGCACCGTGGAAATCGGCCTGGTACCGCTGGGCGCGTTCGGCATGAGCGCGTTCCTGCTGGACCTGTATTTCGCCCGCGGCGGTGTGGCCCCGGTCGCCGGACTGTCGGTGTCGGCGTTCCTGCAGCAACCGGGCAGCTGGCGCATCGTCATCGATCTGGTCGGCATCGGCCTGTTCACCGGCTTCTTCGTGGTGCCGCTGTTCGCGCTGATCCAGAGCCGCACGCCGAAGCAGGAGCTGGCCCGGGTCATCGCCGGCATGAACATCCAGAACGCCGGTTACATCGTGCTGGCGGCGGTGCTGGGCATCGCCCTGCAGATGAAGGAACTGGCGCTGGGTGGCGTGCGCATTCCGCTGCCCGGTCTGACCATCCCGCAGCTGTTCCTGGTGTTGGCCATCGCCAATGCGCTGGTAGCGATCTGGATCTTCACCCTGGTGCCCGAATTCCTGATGCGCTTCCTCAGTTGGGTGCTGGTGCGGGTGCTGTACAGGCTACGCCTGCACGGCATCGAGCGGCATGTTCCCGATGAAGGCCCGGCCCTGCTGGTCTGCAACCACGTCAGCTACATGGACGCGCTGCTGCTGGCGGCCAGCATTCCGCGGCCGGTGCGCTTCGTCATGTACTACAAGATTTTCAACATCCCGGTGATGAGCTGGATCTTCCGCACCGCCAAGGCCATTCCGATTGCCGGCGCCCGCGAGGATCCCGAACTGATGCAGCACGCCTTCGACGAAATCGACCAGGCGCTGGCCGATGGCGAGATCGTCGGCATCTTCCCCGAGGGCGCGTTGACCCGCGACGGCAACATCGCCCCGTTCAAATCGGGCGTGGAGAAGATCCTGGAACGACGGCCGGTGCCGGTGGTGCCGATGGCGCTCAAGGGCATGTGGAGCAGCATGTGGAGCCGCCGCGACAGCCGGCTGGGCCGGATGCGGGTGCCGCGTCGCTTCCGCGCCCATGTGGACGTGGTCGCCGCGCCACCGGTGGATGGCGCCAGCGCGACCGCCGGCAACCTGGAAGCCACTGTGCGCGGTTTGCGCGGCGATGCCGCCTGATCGCTCTGGCACGCATACGAATCGCGGGTCCAGACGTTAGACTAGGGTCCGACCACCCCGCTTCATCACTGCAAGGAGACTCCGATGAGTGCCGTTCCCCCGTTGCCCAATGATGCCCCCGGCAATATCCCCAATTACCTGGTGTGGTCGATCCTGTCGACCATCGGCTCCTTCATCGTGTGCTGCCTGAGTTGCCTCAGTTTCCCGGGCATCATCACCGGCATCGTGGCGATCGTGTTTTCCACCCAGGTCAACGGCAAGTTGAACCAGGGCGACATCGAGGGTGCGCGGCGCGCCTCGAAGAATGCGAAGATCTGGAACTGGGTGACCACCGGCATCCTGATTCTCGCGGTCGTGATCTCGGTCATCTGGTTCATCGTGGTCGGCCCCGACGCGTACATGCAGTACATGGAGCAGATCCGCCAGCAGATGGAACAGCAGCAGGGCGGCTGACGTGCCCTTGCCACGTCCGGCTCTCCATGCGCTGGGTGCGGGGGCTGCGGTCGCAGTCCCCGCCGGCATCTGGCTGTTGCTGAACTTTGATCCCAACGCGGCGGGAAATCCCTTCCCGCCGTGCATGTTCCATGCGCTGACCGGCTATTACTGCGTGGGCTGCGGCATGACCCGCGCCCTGCACGCACTGGTGCACGGCGACGTGCTCCGCGCCTTCGGGATGAATCCGCTGGCGATGTTGCTGCTGCCCCTGGCGCCGCTGCTGGTGGCCCATGCGCAGGGCTGGCGGCCGCGCCTGCTCCAACCCGTGATGCGCGTGGCGCTGAAGCCGGGATTGTGGCTGGTGCTGCTGCCGACGTTCTGGGTAGCCCGCAACCTGCCGTGGTATCCCTTCACCCTGCTCGCGCCGGGCTGATCCTTCTCCTCTGTAGGTCCTCTGTAGGTCCTCTGTAGGAGCGACGTCAGTCGCAACCGTGACGCCAACCGGCGATCCGGATTGGCCGAAGGCGCCACCTGTGGAAGCGACGCAAGTCGCGAAGCGTCCAACCCGAAAGCACTGCCCTTGCCGCCACCATTGGCCAGCCCATGCGCTGTCCTGTCATCTGGATGCCGTCGGGATATCGCGACTTGCGTCGCCCCCACAGTGAGTGTTTTCCGACCAGCCTTTCGGCAGGGGCCACGGTCGCGACCGACGTCGCTCCTGCCGGGCAGGAACAAGGCCGGGTCAGCTCACCCAGCCACCGATCACGAACACCGCCAGCACCGCCATCCATACCAGCAGGATGCGCCAGACCAGGCTCATGGCGTCGCGCAGTTCGGGCAGTTCGCGCATGGCCTGGACCATGCCCTCTTCCGCATAGTCCTCGGCCTCCTCCGCCAGTTCGCTGCGCACGCTGGCGCGGGCGGCATGGCCGAGGAATCCGGTCCGCAACTGCAGGGTGTTGCCGTGTGCTTCACGCCAGGCGTGGAAGACGGTATCGAAGTTGCCGACCAGTGCCATCGCCAGGGTCATCAGTTGCGCGACCGGCCACTCCAGCACCGCCAGCAGGCCGCGCGCGCCCTCGCGGGTATCGTGCGGCAGTGCGCGCTGGAACTCGCCCTCGGCGGTCAGCGCGACCAGCCGGTACAGCAGCGCGCCAATCGGTCCCAGCAGCAGGAACCAGAACAGCACCCCGAACCAGCGCCGCAACGCATTGTGGAACACCGCCTCCACCAGCGCCGGACCATCGGCGGCCACGTTCTCGCCCTCCGGCCACAGCCGGGCGATGGCCTCGCGCCGCGCCCCGGGTTCGTGCGCATCGATGATCGCTTCCACGTCCACGTCGAGATCGCGCGGTCCCCACGCATACACCAGCACCAGAATCGAGAACAGCAACCCGACCAGGCCCAACAGCGGCGCGTGCAATACCCATTGGAACAGGCCGACCAGCAGCAGCGGCGGCAGCAGCGCCAGCACGATGCCGTAGCGGCCGCGCCAGAAACCGTCGCCGGGAAAACGTTCGTCGAGCCAGCGCAGCCAGTGTCCGTACCAGTGGAACTGGCGGAGCGACGTGACCAGCGACGGCGCCACGTGGCCAAGTACCAGCGCAACGACCACGGCGACCAGGGTGATGGACATGCGGTTCCTCCTCCAGTCCGGATTCTAGCCTGCCGCTTCGTTAATGTCGGGTCTGGGGAAGGCCGCGTCCACAAGGCCCCCATTGCAAAAGGGGGCGGTCGCCCGCGCCAGCGGGTGACGGGGGATTGCTCTTGGCGCAGAAAACAGGCGCCCTGGATCCCGCTTTTTGCAAAAGGGCAGCTATTTCCGGGATTGCCATCCTCAGCGCCTCCCGATGATTTCCCCGCGGAAAGGCGGAGGTCGTTCCGACGTCTCCATCCGCCACCAGGCTGATGGCCCTTGACCTGCCTTCGGCGGCGGTCGTGGAACGCCACAAGATGGAGCCGCGCAATGCGAACGGCGAAGTTCTGACCCGCCAATGGCTGTTGAAAGCGACGATTCCTGGCGGGATAGCGGCAGAGCCGCTCAGCCCTGCCGGCGCGCCAGCATCCCGGCATGCCAGTGATCGATCAGCGAGCGCGCGATGGAGATACCGGGCGACAGCAGCAGTCCATCGTCGCCATCGCCTTCCCGGCGTTCGCGGGCGGCGCTGATTTCCTCGAAGGTGAACCAGCGCGCGTCTTCGAGTTCATCGTCGACCTGCGGCACGTCCGGTTCGGCCTCGGCCGAGAAACCGAGCATCAGCGCGCCGGGAAATGGCCAGGGTTGCGCGCCAAGATACCGGCAACCGCGCACGCGCACCCCAGTTTCCTCCAGCACTTCACGCGCCACCGTCTGCTCCAGCGACTCGCCCGGCTCGACGAAACCGGCGATGACCGAATACCGGCGCGCCGGCCAGGCCGACTGGCGCCCCAGCAACAGGCGTTCGCCATCACTCACCGCCACGATCACCGCAGGATCCACGCGCGGATAATGATCCGCTCCGCACTGCAGGCACCGGCCCTGGTAGCCGGCCCGGCGGAATTCGACTTCGCCACCGCACAATCCGCAGAAGCGGTTGCGCGAACGCCAATAGAACATCGCCCGCGCCAACGCGAACACGCCCGCTTCGAATCCGGGCCAGATGGCCGCCGCGCGGCGCAGGTCCACGCGCTGCGCGGCCTCGAACGGCACGCTGTCCGCTTCCAGCGCGAACCACGCCACGTCATCCCGGAGTCCGAGGAAAATCGCGGTGCCCGGACCGCCGCCCAGATCAGCACCGGACGGCGCGGCCAGTTGCCCGGTCGCGTCGGCGAACGCTTCCCCTTCGCGGGTCAGCACGATCACCCTCGCCCGCGGCCACAGGCCGAACAGCGCCTCGGCATCGTCGCGCAGGCGATCGGCGCGATCGAGCGGATCACCGGCGAAGGCGAAGCCGGTCAGCGCGGACGTGGGGAATGCGCTCACGGGGTGAGCGTGTCGAAAAGCGGGCGATGGGTGCGCGTGCTGCCGGCGAGCATGTTCACATGCTGAAGCTGCTGCCGCAGCCGCAGGTAGTCTTGGCGTTGGGATTGCGGATGACGAACTGCGCGCCCTGCAGGCTCTCGCTGTAGTCCACTTCCGCGCCCATCAGGTACTGCAGGCTCAACGGATCCACCAGCAGGGTGACGCCGTCGGTGTCCACCGCCAGATCGTCCTCGGCGCGGTTCTCGTCGAACTCGAAGCCGTACTGGAACCCCGAACAGCCACCGCCCTGGATGTAGACGCGCAACGCCAGTCCGGCATTGCCTTCCTCATCGATGAGCTCGCGGACCTTGGCGGCCGCGGCGTGGCTGAAGTTCAACGGGCGATCCAGCGACTGGTAGTCCGGCGCCGCCGAAGGCAGGGAAACGAGGTTGTCCATGGCGATCAGGATGGGGGTTGGAGGGACTCACTTCAAGCCGGAGGCGCCCGTGCCTTCGCGCGCGGCGGCGGCGGCCCAGGTGAACGACTGTTCCACCGCCGCGCCGCTCTGCGGCACCAGTCGCGCGGTCACCCGGACCGGCTGGAAATCGGCCGGCAGCACCAGATCGCCCTCGACCTGCTGGAAGTACTTGAACGAATACGGCAGCCCCGGGGCATCGGCCTGCTGGCGCAGATCCGACCAGGCCAGCCGCTGCAGCTTGCCGGCACGGGTGCCTTCGACCGAGACCAGCAGGCGACCGGCGTTGACCGCGCCGCGGTTGAGGTTCTGCGTGAGGGTGGCGGTGAAGTGCCAGGCCTGCTCGGTCTGCGGTTGCAGCCGGAGTTCGTGTACGGTCAGGCCACGGCGCTGGCCGGTCGCACCGACGAAGCGTTCGTAGAAGGCGACATCCGCGCGCAGGCCGGCGATTTCCTCGTCACGCTCGGCCAGCGCGGTCTGCAGGTCGCGGTTGGCGTCGCGGGTGATCTGATCGGACCGGGACAGGGTCGCCACCCGCTGCTCGAGTTGTTCGACCTGTTGTTTTTGGGCCTGGAACTGGCGGGCGCCCGGCGCCTGCCCGCCCGCGGACAGGACCTGCCACAGGCCCCAGCCTCCGAAGGCCAGGCACAGCGCCAGCAGACCCACCGCACCGTAGAACCAGACCCGCCCGCTGGCCGGCGGCGGCGGGGAAGGGAGAGAAGGCTCACTCATGGGCCGAGCATAGCGCGGCCCGCCAGAGGGGGCTCTGAACGCCGGCGAACCGGTTCAGGCGTGGGCGTGGACCAGTTCCCCGCCGGCTTCGTCGACCGTCGCCAGCGCGGTGGCATGCACCAGCCGGCCGGTGAGCTGGGCGCCCGCGCTCATCTCCACCACCTGGTAATGGATGTTGCCCTGCACCCGCGCCTTGGCTGCCAGTTCGACCCGATCATCCGCGTACACGTTGCCGACCAGCTGGCCGTTGATGATCACCACCGGCGCGCGCACCTCGCCCTCGATGCGGCCCTGTTCGGCCAGCGTCAGCACCGCGCGTTCGCCCTCGACCGCCAGCACCTTGCCCTGGATGCGTCCCTCGACGTACAGGCCGCCGCTGAACACCAGATCGCCCTGGATGGTGACCTGCGGGCCGATGAGGGTGTCGATGGCCTGGCCATCGCGTTGGGGCTTGTGCTTGAACATGATTACTTTCCTCCGGCTGAGGTCGCGAGTTTCCAATCGAATGCCTGTTCCACCGGGCTGTCGCCGCCGCTCAATTGCACCTTCACCCGCTGTGGGGTAAAGCCGCCGGGCAGCATCACGCTGCCGTCGAGCTGCTGGAAATAGCGGAAGGAATAGGCCTGTCCGGCCACGCCGGGTTGCTGGTGCAATTCGTCCCAGCCAATCGTTGCCAGTTGGCCGCCCCGCACGCCTTCCACCGCGAAGCGCATCTGGCCCTCGCTGATGGCACCGCGATTGAGGGTCTGGGTCAGGGTGATCTGGTACTGCCAGGCGCCGCCCGGCACGCGGTTGAACTCGGCCAGGTGCACGTTCAGGCCGCGCCGCGGCGCGGTCGCGCCGACCAGGCGTTCGTAGAAGGCCACGTCCGCGCGCAGGCCCGCGATTTCCTCGTCACGCTCGGCCAGCGACGCTTGCAGTTCCTGGTTGGCGGTGCGGCTGATGCGATCGGAAAGGCTCAGGGTGCTCTCACGCTGGCTCAATCGCTGCAGTTCGCCCTGCTGCTGCCGGAACCGGGCCTGGACCTGTCCCAGTTCCTGCTGCACCCGTCCCAGCCGCGGCGCGGCGGTATGGCTGGCCCAGAACCAGACGCCCGCCAGCGTGCCCGCCCAGGCGAGCCCGGCCAAGGCCAGCCAGAGCCCGCGCCGCGACGGCCGCTGCTCGACGATCTGGTACCGCGGGAAGGAGGATCCGGACATGATCGAATCGCTGGCCGCGCTCAGGCAGCAGCCAGACGGGAGGCCTATACTCGGGACAATCGACAGGGCCGTCGAGTCTACTGGGAACCGCCGGGATGTCCGAAGCACATCTTTTCGTAATTGGGATCCTGTTGGCATGGATGGCCGGGATCCGTGTCTACCTGACGGTATTCGGGCTCGGCCTGGCCGGTGCGCTGGGCTGGCTGGACCTGCCGCCGGCATTGCAGGTGACCCAGTCCTGGTGGGTCCTGGGCACCTCCGGCGCGCTCGCGCTGGCCGAATTCTTCGCCGACAAGATTCCCGGAGTGGATTCGGGCTGGGATCTGCTGCAGACCCTGGCGCGGGTGCCGGCCGGCGCCTTCCTGGCCGCGGCCACGTTGTCCCCGGACGGGCAGCTCGGCGGCGGCGCGCTGGCGGCCGGCGCCGGCATCGCCCTGACCAGCCACGTCCTGAAGAGCGGATCGCGCGCGCTGATGAACACTTCGCCCGAGCCGGTCAGCAACTGGACCGCCTCGGTGACCGAGGACGCGGTGGTGGTGGGGGGCCTGGCGCTGGCCTTCGCCCACCCCTGGATCGCGCTGCTGCTGGTGGTCGGGGTGTCGGTGCTGCTGGCGCTGATGGTGTGGTGGGTCTGGCGCCGCCTCAGCCGTGGCCTGAAACGGCTGCTCGGTACGTCTGATCCTCATGTGCCGACCCGTTAGATCGGAGGCCGGATGCCCGGGGACGCTTGTCCCGGGCCGTGAACTTCATCGCATAATGCGACACATGCTTGGGGAAGCCTGATGTCTGCCACTGATGCCACATCCCGCCGGCCGGATGAGCCTTCGCGCTCCCGGCTGCGGGCCGAAACGCCACCGCCGGGTTACTGGCGGCGCTGGACGGCCGACGCGCCCGCGCCGGCGCCGATGCCGCTGAATGGAGGTATCGCCGCGATGACCGCACCTTCTCCACCGGCCGCGAACGGCGATGCGCCAGCAACGCCGGCCAACGACGCCGGGGCCGCCGCGTCGGCGACGTCCGGACGCCCCAACGACACCCAGGAAAGTCCGTATCGGGTGTTGATCGTCGAAGACGATCGCGGCCAGGCGCTGTTCGCGCAGAGCGTGCTGCACGGCGCGGGCATGCAGGCCGACGTGCAGATGCAATCCGACGGCGTCCTCGATGCGATGGCGCGGTTCAAGCCGGACCTGGTGCTGATGGATCTGCACATGCCCGGGCGCGACGGCATGGACCTGACCATGCTGATCCGCCAGCAGCCGGAATACCTGCACCTGCCGATCGTGTTCCTCACCGGCGACCCGGACCCGGAGCGCCAGTTCGAAGTGCTGGAAAGCGGCGCCGACGATTTCCTCAACAAGCCGATCCGGCCGCGCCACCTGATCGCCGCGGTCGCCAATCGCATCCAGCGCGCGCGCCAGCGGGTCGCGCCGGCGACCCTGCGCGCCACCATCAATACCGAAACCGGTCTGCCGACCCGCACCTACCTGCTACAGCAGGTCGGCGCGGCGTTGCAATCGGGGGCCGCTGGCGGCCTGTTCTTCATCGAGGTGGGCAGCGCGCTGAGCCTGCGCGAACGCTACGGCTACGCGGCGTTCGAGCAACTGATGAACCAGGCCGGCCGGCGCCTGGCCGAAGTGGCGGCGCCCCACCCGGTGGCCCGCCTCAACGACAACAGTTTCCTGTCGCTGGCCGCCGGCCTGGACGAAGCCGCGCTCGAGGCCCAGGCCGAACGCCTGCGCGATGGCCTGACCCGCAATCCATTCCCGATCGGCGCCGGCGAGACCCTCAACCTGCGCAGCTCCATCGGCTACACCCCGCTGTCGATCGGCTTCACCGACGCCGGCAGCGCGCTGGAAGCCACCGAGCGCGCGGTGCTGCAGGCGCGCCTGAAAGGCAACAACCTGGCCGGCTACACCCCGGCGCAGATCGCCGAGGACGTGCCGAAGATCGCCCTGGAAGATGGCCGCTTCGAACTGGCCTACCAGCCCATCGTCGCCGTCGCCGGCAGCGAACAGGCCCAGTACCAGGTGCTGCTGCGCATGCGCCAGCCCGACGGCTCGCTGCTGCCCGCCTCGCAAGTGATTCCGGCGGCCGAATCGGCCGGCGGCATCGCCCAGATCGATCACTGGGTACTGGAACATGCCCTCTACGTGCTGGCCGAGCGCCAGTCTCAAGGGCCTTCGCTGCGCCTGTTCGTCTCGCAATCGCCGCGCACGCTGGCGCGCGAATCGCATGCCCAGTGGCTGCTGGACGCACTGGCCGAACGCGGCATCGAAGGCACTTCGCTGGTCATCGACCTGCGCATGGCCGATGCCCTGATCCATACCGTGACCCTGCGCGATTTCTGCCACCAGCTGATGCCCAGCGGCGTGCAGTTCTGCCTCAGCCAGTTCGAACCCGGACGTGAGGCCGATGCCCTGCTCACCCAGTTGCCGCTGGGTTACCTGCGCGTGGCCAGCCGCTATGCCGGCGCGCACACCGATCCGAAGCTGCGCGATGAACTGCGCGGCATCATCGACCAGGCGCATCGTGCCGGGCTGCAGGTCATCGGCCAGCAGATCGAGGATCCGCAGGCCGCCGCCGCGATGTGGATGGGCGGCGTCGACTTCATCCAGGGCAATCTGGTCCAGGCCGTCGGCAGCGAACTCGGCTTCGATTTCCACAACGCGGTGCTGTAGGCATGCCCGCGCAGCGGCCCGCCCCGGTCGCCCCCTGGCTGGCCCTCGCCGCGGGCGTGGCCGCGCTGGTGTTCCTGATCCTGCCCTATGCCGGGATCGCCGGCCCCTGGTGGCAGGCCGCGCTGGCCGCCGCCGCGATCGCGGTGCTGTGCGGCAGCTTCGCCGCCTTCAACGCCCGCACCGCGCACCGCGAACTGGCCGGCGCCGAAGCGCGCGCGGCCATCGCCGAATCCGAACGCAACGCGCTGCGCCGGGATCTGCAGCGCCATGACCAACTGGAACAGGAACTGCTGCAGGCCAAGCAGGCCGCCGAATCGGCGGTGCTGGCCAAGGGCGAATTCCTGGCCACCATGAGCCACGAGATCCGCACCCCGCTCAACGGCATCGTGCCGATGCTGGACATGCTGGCGCGCGCGCCGCTGGCCAGCGATCACCGCGAGATGCTCAACACCGCCAGCGCGTCTTCGCACCAGTTGCTGCGCATCGTCGACGACATCCTCGACTACTCCAAGCTGGAAGCGAACAAGCTGGAGCTGGAGATCACCGCGTTCAACCTGCGCGAGCTGCTCGATGGCGTGCTGCAGCTGATGCAGCGTCCCGCCGAGAACAAGGGCCTGCGCCTGGGCCTGCAGTTGGACCCGCAGGTGCGCCTGCCCGTGCGCGGGGATCCGGTGCGCCTGCGCCAGGTGCTGAGCAACCTGATCGGCAACGCGATCAAGTTCACCGAGCGGGGCGGCGTCACCCTGGTGGTGCGCCGCCTCGGCGAAACCTCCGCCCAGCACCTGCTGCGCTTCGAGGTGCGCGACACCGGCATCGGCATTTCCGCCGACGCGCAGGCGCGCCTGTTCCGCTCCTTCACCCAGGCCGACGCATCCACCACCCGGCTGTACGGCGGTACCGGCCTTGGCCTGGCCATCTGCAAGCGCATCGTCGAGCTGATGGGCGGGCGCATCGATCTGGTCTCCGAACCCGGCCGCGGCTCGACCTTCTGGTTCGAAGCCCCGCTGACCAAGGTCATCGGTGACATGAAGATGCGCGATCCGCACGCCTTCGATCAGGGGCGCGTGCTGGTGGTGACGCCCGACAACCGCCTGCGCCAGAGGCTCGGCCTGCTGCTGACCAACTGGGGCCTGCAGGTCAACGTGGTGGAAACGACGCAGGAAGCGCTCGAGCGCTTGCGCGTTGCCGGCGAAACGCGCAACGACGACTTCGTCGCCGTGGTCGCCGACGCCGCCGGCATCCGCAGCACCGCCCGCGCCCTGCATCGCACCCTGGCGCGGCGTCCCGCGGGTGCGGCGCCGGTTCGCCTGATCTGGCTGTACGGCGACGAGACCGTGCCCGAGGAACTGCGCAGCGACAGCACCCTGCTGTCGCGCCAGGCCCCGGATTCGGCGTTGCGCGCGGCCCTGACCGGGCAGTCTTCCGAACCGGAATCCACGGTGCCGCCGGTGGTGATCGGAGATATCTTCGAAGACGTCGAGGCCACGCCGGCTCCCGCGCCAGCGCCGATGTTCGATCCGCTACCGGCGAGCGCGGACACCGCGGAAGCGCCGGCCGACACCGGTACGGATGCGCAGGCAACGGCGAGCGGCACGCCATCGACCGAGGCGCGCCTGCTGCTGGTGGAAGACAACCCGGTGAACCTGCTGGTGGCGCAGAAGCTGCTGGCCGCGCTGGGATTCCGCAGCGAGTCGGAAGCCAATGGCGAACTGGCGCTGCAGCGGATGATGATCGAACCCTTCGATCTGGTGTTCATGGACTGCCAGATGCCGGTGCTGGACGGCTACAGCGCGACCCGCCGCTGGCGCACGCACGAAAACGAGCTCGGCGCGCAACGGCGACTGCCGATCGTGGCGATGACGGCCAACGCGATGGCCGGCGATCGCCAGCGTTGCCTGGATGCCGGCATGGACGACTATCTCGCCAAGCCGGTCACCCGCGAACAACTGGAAGCCTGCCTGCAACGCTGGCTGCCCGGCCATGTCGCGGTCGCCGCGCCACGCCATCCCGAACCGGCATCGGTGAAGCCAATCCCGGCCGATGCCGCCGCGGCCGCGCGCGCCGCCACGCCGACGTTCCCGGTGCTGGACCACAGCATGCTGGAGGAACTGCGCGAGATCGCCGGCGACGAAACCGTACGCATCATCAGCCTGTTCCTGGAAGACGCGCCGCGCCTGATCGCCGCGCTGGAGAAGGCCGCCGCGGTGCCGGATCTGGATGCGATGCGCGACGCCGCGCACACCCTGAAATCCTCCAGCGCCAACGTCGGCGCGATGGCCCTGTCGGCGGCGGCCAAGCGGGTCGAACTGGGCGCGCGCGCGGCCAAACTCGACCGCCCCGCGGTGGCGGTGGCATTGGTGATTGCCGAGTACGCGCGCGCGCGGATGGCGCTGCTGGGCTATGCGACCCAGCAGCTGGGACGGCCACCGATACCGGTGGCCAGCGCCACTCAGTCCTCGAGCTTGGTCAACAGATAGTTCGGTTCGCCGATGCGCTCGATCAGCGACAGCTGGGTTTCCAGCCAGTCCACGTGCTCTTCTTCCGAATCCAGGATGTCGGCGAACAACTGGCGGCTGACGTAGTCGCCCTGGTCCTCGCAATACTTGATCGCGTCACGCAGCAGCGGCAGGCCTTCCATCTCCAGCGCCAGATCGCACTCCAGCAGTTCGCGCGGATTCTCGCCGATGCGCAGCTTGCCCAGTGCCTGGAAGTTCGGCAGGCCGTCCAGGAACAGGATGCGCTCGGCCAGCTTGTCGGCGTGCTTCATCTCGTCGATGGATTCCTTGTACTCATGCTCGGCCAATTCCTTCAGGCCCCAGTTCTTCAGCATCTTGGCGTGCAGGAAGTACTGGTTGATCGCGGTCAGCTCGTTGTAGAGCGCCTTGTTGAGGAATTCGATGACCTTGGCGTCGCCCTTCATGGCGGTGCTCCCGTGGGTGTGGACGGGGCGCATGCTAACCGTTCGTTCCGCCGTGTGACGGAACGCGAATCGTGCTCATTTTTGTCGGAGGGGGGGAAAAGCGGACGGCGATCAGCGCGTGCGGCGGTACGCGCGCGGGAGCACCCGTGGATCAGGCAGGCAGGCGATCAGGCTGCCTGGGAAAGGCCCAGGATCGGCAGGCTGAACTCGCGCTCGGCACGGGCGTGATGCGCATCCAGCAGGCCGCCGGCCATGTCCAGGCAGCTGCCGCAGGTGGCGCCGCAGCCGGTCCGCATGGTCAGCTCGGCCACCGTACGCACGCCGTTGGCGGCGGCCTCGCGGATCTGGTGGTCGGTGACTCCGTTGCAGATGCAGACGTACACGGCGGCGGTCGGATGGGCGGGCCGGAGCGGCCCGGTACGCATTTGACCGCGAATGAGAATGATTGTCAATTCTTGGCTTCGCCGGCGCCTTGGCCCTGTTTACGCTTCGGCCGGTTTCGCGGGCGGGGGCGACTGTGGCCCTCCCCCAACCGCTCAGACCGCTGGGGCGGCACGGCCAAGGTCGCGACGACGCTGCGGGCATAGGAGGCCAGATGACCCAGGGCACGCGCGTACACCCCGCGCTTGAACATCACCACGTGCTCGATGGGGTACCAAAAATCCACCCAGCGCCAGTGGTCGAATTCGGGGGTGTCGGTGGCGTCCAGGCGCAGATGGGTCTCATCGCCCACCAGGCGCAGCAGGAACCAGACCTGCTTCTGGCCGATGCAGACCTGGCGTTCATGGTGGCGGATGGCGCGTGGCGGCAGCCGATAGCGCAGCCAGCCGGGCGTGGCCCCCAACACTTCGACATGTTCGGGCAACAGGCCGGTTTCTTCGCGCAACTCGCGGTACATGGCCTCGACCGGCGTCTCATCGGTGTTCATCCCGCCCTGCGGGAACTGCCAGCCGTCCCGGCGCACCCTTCGCGCCCAGAACACCCGGCCATCCGGGCGCATCAACACAATGCCGACGTTCGGTCGGTAACCGTCCGGATCGATCACGATGCGGACTCCTGAAATCTACTGTCCCCGACTCTGCCACGCCCGGCCCGTGCCGACAAGCCGGCCCGGCTGGATTGACAGGCGACGCCCGAACCGGAAAAATGTGCGGTTCCTGCACGGCTATGTAGCTCAGCCGGTTAGAGCACAGCACTCATAATGCTGGGGTCGGTGGTTCGAGTCCACCCATAGCCACCACGTGATAGTCCGAAGCAGTCCAGCGAAGGCCGGTAAGCCAAGCAAAAACAAGGCTTCCGGCCTTTTTTTGTGTCCGCGACAGTCCGAGGGCATCCATTGCAAGCCGGCGGTAGCAGGCGGTAACTTTGGCGGTAGGCGGTAGCCCGCCAAAGTTGTTACCGCCATGGAGCCTGAGGCATGCCCCTGACCGATACCGCCATTCGCAAAACGAAGCCTGAAGAGAAACCCATAAAATTGCGCGACGGAGGGGGTCTGTACCTGATCCTCAGGCCCGATGGGGCGCGCTGGTGGCGGCTGGATTACCGGCGCCCTCTTTCAGGCAAGCGGAATACCCTCAGCCTGGGCACCTACCCCGATACAGGCCTTGCAGAGGCGCGCACTGAGCGAGATCGGGCTCGCAAGCAGCTAGCCGCAGGGATTGACCCCGGCGAGTACCGAAAAGCAGAGCAGTCTGCCGGGGCTGAGCGAGCCAGCAACAGCTTCGAGGTCATTTCACGCGAATGGCTGGCTGTAAAGGCTCATGGCTGGACCGAAAGCCATCATGCAAAGCAACGGGGCCGCCTCGAAGCCCATGTCCTGCCATGGATAGGCAAAAAGCCGATCACTGATGTCGGAGTGTCGGATCTACGGCCGCTACTCAACCGTATGGTCGAGCGCAACCATCACGAACAAGCGCATCGCGTGATGGCCGCCATCAGCAGCGTATTCAAATACGCCGTGGCTACAGAGCGGGCCGAGCGCAACCCGGCTGCAGACTTGGGGGCGGCCCTCCCATCACGCAGGAAGCGCAGCTTCCCAACGATCACAGACCCGAAACTGATCGGGGGACTCTTGCGTGCTATGGATGGGTACCGCGGCGAACCTGTGACCGCTGCGGCCTTGAAGTTGGCGCCTATGACCTTCGTGCGTCCTGGAGAACTCCGTGGTGCTCGCTGGGCTGAGTTCGACTTGGACCATCCCGAAGGCGCGCGCTGGGTTATCCCCGCTGCGCGCAGAAAGTTGCCAAAGGCCGCCAAAGAAGATCCAAGCACTGAGCCGCATATCGTGCCACTCGCGGAACAGGCAGTTGCGATCCTCCGCGATCTACAGCTGCTGACCGGACACAGGGAATACGTTTTCCCTGGAGTGCGCAACCCAAAGCGCTGCATGTCCGAGAACACTATCAACGCCGCACTGAGAAACCTCGGCTACGACGGAGACACCATCGTTGGGCACGGGTTCCGCCACATGGCGTCCACGCTCCTCAACGAGCTTGGATTCAATCCGGACGCGATCGAGCGCCAACTTGCCCATAAAGGACAAGGTGTGCGAGCCATCTACAATCTTGCAAAGCACATGCCCGAACGTAAGAAGATGATGCAGGCGTGGGCAGACTATTTGGACGCATGCAGAGCGCTGGGCATTGATGGGCGGTTTGATTTCAAAGCAGCCTGACTTTCCTGAGAGATACGAGTCCGCTTCCGGCCTATTCCGTTGAAAAACTCTGTTCTTGAGCGGAGTGCCATGTGACCAAGCAGCTGGAGCCAAGGTTGTTCGATAAGGGATGAAGCAAAATGGGGCGCGCAAGCGCCATGATGCCTTTAGATGGGTATCGCAATTCCC
>NZ_JANJUE010000245.1 GCF_024710765.1 Pseudoxanthomonas sp. | reverse complement strand
GATGACGATGTCTTCTTTGACTGGCGGCGGCGCCAGCGCGTGCACATCGGGCATGACACCTGGATCGGCCATGGCGTGGTCATCATGCCCGGCGTGCGGGTGGGCAACGGTGCCGTGATCGGCAGCAACGCCGTGGTCACGCGCGACGTGCCCGCCTTCGCCATCGTGGCTGGTGCCCCGGCGCGCGTGCTGCGCATGCGCTTTACCCCGGACATTGCCCACGCCCTCCAGGCCACCGCCTGGTGGGACTGGGACCACGACACCCTGCGCGAACGCCCGGCCGATTTCAACGACCTGCGTCACTTCCTGCATCGGTATGCCCCCCGCTCCCCTCGCTAATGGGCTGCTGCGTGGCGGCACGCTGACGGCCGTCACCCTGAACACCTGGAAGGGTGACGGTGCCTACCGCCTGCGCCTGACCGCCATGGCCGACATGCTGCGCGCGCAGCAGCCCGACATCGTGCTACTGCAAGAGTGCCTGCGCAGTGCGGACGGCCAGCTTGACACTGCATTCGAACTGGCCCATGCACTTGGCATGCGCTCGCACTGGACGCCCGCCCGGTTCAAATCCCGCCAGATTGAAGGTCAGTCTTGCCTGTGCTGGTCCGGCATGGCGGTGCTGACGCATGGCGACATCGTGCGCCATGCTGCACTGGACCTGCCAAGCAACGCCGCTGACGGCGACCGTGTGGCGCAAACCGTACACATTCGCCTGCACGGGCGCATGGTGCAGGCCACCAATGTGCACCTGACCCACCTACCCCACGCTCAGGCTATGCGCCAGGCGCAACTCGACCGGGCACTCGCGGCAGCCACCGGCCCACTGGCGGCTGATGTGCACCTGCTGGGCGGCGACTTCAACACCTCACTGGGTGCATTGCCCGGCCTGTGCCACCACGCAGCGTGGCTACCGGTGTGCACAACCGCCCGCCTGCTGCACAAGACCACGCATGTGGATGAGGCCGGCCAGCCGCACGACCTGGACCACTGGCTGGGCCACACAGGAGACGCCGTGCAC